>CAJOGQ010000026.1 GCA_905234125.1 uncultured Bacteroidaceae bacterium
GCAATTCATTATTAACTAATTTCAAAATTAAAGCATTATGAAAAAGTTTTTATTAGCTATCATGTTGCTTTTTGCAACCAACGTCACAACTATGATGGCTGATGATGTTAATACAGTATGGACTACCAGAAAGTACGTATACCATGATGTGTATGTGAATAGTGGTAAAACTTTACGGATAACCAACGACATTAACTTTTATAGAGGAGTTACTCTTAATCTCTCATCAGGAAGTAAACTGATTGTTGATGGCGCCACATTGACAGATGTGGATATCAATTTCATTGGAACTACAGGCACTTCCATACAAATTCTTCATAATGGTGCAATAAACTATGTGGACAATCAAGATTTTGTTGTACCTTTGGGCGTAACATTAGATATCGATTATGGAAAAATCAATTAGGCGTATGAGAAGTTTATTGTTTTTTATCTTGTTCTGCTGTGGCATCAGCATGAAGGCTACGGAAATTGATGGGTTAAAGTATGTCCTCTATTCAGACCATACGGCCATGATAACTAACGACAACCAATGGGAAGGAGAATTGGACATTCCCGAGCAAGTGACCTACAAAGGCGAGGTCTATACCGTAAACAGCTTAGAGTGGCTGGCATTCATGTCATGCAAAACACTGACAAAGGTGAGACTTCCCAAGACCATCAGCAGCATTAAGCATTACGCAGGATGGGATGCTTGCAAGAACCCTTTTGTGCAATGCACAGCTTTGGAATCCATTGAGGTGGACGAGGAGAATCCTTGGATGTGTTCTGTTGATGGTGTGCTTTTCAACAAAGAAAAGACTTGGCTGTATAGCTATCCTGCAGGTGCGAAGAGGGAAGCCTACGACATTCCAGAGGGTGTGGAACGGATTGGGATGGATGCGTTTGCCTACAATCCTTATCTCACATCCGTATATATGCCTAATAGTGTTACATCCACGGATGGCGGCACGTTTGCTAATTGCAAGAATATCAGTTCCATCAGGCTCTCCGAAAATCTCAAATATTTCACAGCTTATACGTTTGATCATTGCGAGAGCCTTCATTTTCTCGACATCCCTGCAAGCGTAGGTAGATTTTGCGAGAGCGAATTCCGTCGGAGTCCCATTAAGACGCTTGTCATCAGAGGTTCTTTCAATGAACTGCGCACAGATACTTTCTATTCCATGGACGATGAGGTCGTCATCTATGTGCAGAAGTCTGAGATTGAGAAATTCAAGAAAGTGTTCTCTGGAACAATACGGCCATTGGAGGAATATCAGGAAATTCAAGAACCAGAGTATCGCCCCTTCATCGAGGAAGGAAAGGTGTGGAAGGTGGGACATTTTAATGAAGAGACAGATATATGTAATGCTTTCTATTATTATTACTTTGATGGCGACACAATTGTGGGAGGGAAACCCTGCAAGCGGATGATGTGCAGAAAAGTAATCATTGAAAACTTGATAGACGATTATCCTTTCACTCCCGAATCCACTAATTATGCGGGAGCCTTCTATGAGGAAAATAGACAGGTCTATATCGCCCTGCCAAACGATGAGGAGTTCTTATTGTTGTATGATTTCAAAAGCGAGGTGGGTGACACCATCGATGTCCATTCTGCTCATCTTTTTAATGGGAAGAAGACTATTTCTGGCGTTATTGTCGATAAAGGGGAGTTGGTGATTCCAGTCTATAAAGGGAACTATGTGAAGGTGAAGGTGAAAAACCCTTATGGAGACCCCGCTGAGGATATAGAGAACCGATGGTTGGAAGGTGTTGGTACGGATGAAGAACCCACACTCGGTCTCTTTTTGCCCATAGAAGGCTATTCCGCTGATCTATTTTCCTGCACCGTCGGCGATGAAGTCCTCTATAAGAACCCATACTTTGAAGACCTCTATCCTGATATTGAAAGCGGTGAAACCACTCACACACCCACTGCCAAGAGGCGTGTGGACTTCACCCACGTGGTGAAGAAAAAGCCAAAGGCTCCTCAGAGAAGGGTTCAGGAGAGTGAAGATGTGGCCGTATCAGGCGAATACACTCAGACGGCACTGACGATTGACCTCGGCACCCTGCAAGACACTTATGTTGTCACCATTACCGACCCATCGGGGCAGTCCGTCTATGCCAAGGATGTGAAGACCAACCGCGTGCTGGCGCTCGACATCGACATCTCAGCTTACAACACGGAAGATGCCTACACCATAACCCTGGAGAATGAGGACGAAATCTTCGAAGGCAATTTCCGCCTGTCCGACCTGACGAGCATCCACGAAGTGACCACACCTCGCACTCCATCCGATGTCTATCATGACCTCATGGGCCGTCGTGTCACCACTCCAACCAAGGGCATCTATATCCATAATGGGAAGAAGGTGTTGGTGAAATAATTTTCAAAAAGACATACAACCCCAAATGATAAATGAGGAAATCCTCAAATTCACTGCATTCTATTCAGATTTTCCCACCTCACATCCCAGGTGCCATCTTGTGGAAAGCCAGGGTTGTGGGGTGTGGTGCATCCGTCCCATCCGGCACACATCATGGCAATGGCGGTGAGGAGGGCTCCGTTGCCGGGCAGGTAGAGGCGCAGGCGGTTGGAGGTCTGGAAATTGTGGCCGGAAACAAGGTAGGTGTTTTTGGTTTGGGGAGTGAGAAGGAGGTCGATGGCGGTTTGTGGGGCGCCTAAGCGAGCGGCGGCCATCGCCATCATGCCGTAGTCCCATCCCCAAGTGGTTGGCCAGTTCCAATGTTGGGTCACCCAGCGGAGGGTGCTGAGCATGGTGGATGGGTCGTAGGAGGCGCTGTTTGTGGGGATGAGGGCGCAGGCACCTAAGACAGCGGGATGGTCGGAGTATGCTTCCTGTGGGAGAAGGGCATGAGACTGATTCGAGTCAGGGAGCAGGGAGTGAGAGGCTGTGGACAGGAGGAGGCCGGCGGTGTAGATGCTGTCGGCTTGGGGGAGAGGGGCAAGGTGATGGATGATGTCGTCCCATTCTGGATGGCGAGGCAGACCACGACGGGTGCGCCATTGCTGAGCCATCTGGAGTCCGTAACGCCAATAGGAAAGTTCGAAGGGATGGTCGTAGGAGAAATCTTTGGACATGGATTCCTGCATGGCGGTGACTCCCTTGAGGTGGTAGAGATGGGTCTTGGGGTCGAGCACAGCATAGTCGGCCATGAAGGCAGCTGTCTCTTCGACCTGCTGGGCATAGCGGTTGAGGACATCGGCTGTGGGTTGGTGACGATAGATTTCCTCGGCCATATAGATATAATGTGGCTGTTGCCAAATGAGGAAGGAGCCGACATTGGAAGGTGCTTCACCAGCCCAGGGGTCGGTCATCTTCATCCATCGGACGCCTTTGAATCCTTGACGTTCGGCTATCTTGCGAGCTTCGGGATAGGCGGTCTGATTGTACCATTCAAGGATGTGGGCAAGATACTGCTGGCGGTTCCACAGGGAGAAATGGACGGCATGCCACCAGGTCATCTCTAAATGGGGACGTCCGAACCAGGAGTTGTAGGTGAGGCCTGTCTCCTGGGGAGGGGTGTCGCCCGTGCAATTGATGCGCGTGAGGTAGAGGGACTGGATGACGCGTCGTTCGAGTTCAGGAGCACGGGGATCGGTGCAACGAGAGAAATCGACGATGCCACCTGATAGCCAAAAGGATAAGGGTTTCTGCGTGAAAACTGCAGGAAACGGAGTGTTGGGAGAGGAGGAAGGGAGAGAGGAGAGGGGTGACAGGTAATGGGCTTCGAGGAGGAGGGTGGAGTCTTTGGGAGTGAGCAAGAAGATGTGGGAGGACTGCTGGTTGAGGGTGGCCTGGCCTTCCCATTGGAGGAGAAGATGGTAGCGGGTGCTGTCGAGCGTGCGCTCGATGAGGGCTGAGTTGGAGGAAAGGCTGACAATGCGGGAATGGTGTCGATCGGGCTGTGTCCAGTCGTTGGCATCGTCGGAATGTTTGCCTGTGGGGTAGGAGAAACGGAGGATGACCTGAGCACGTTGGTCGGTCAGCAGGGGGGAGGTGATGCGATAGAGGATGGCATCGCTGTCTTGGCTACAGGCGGTGGTGACGTGGACGGGTTGGCCATCGGCGGAGAAGGAGGATTCGATGGTGCCCGTGTAGAGGTGGAGCTCTTGATGGATGTCGGTCAGCGCAGAGAGGGGGATGGGTTGATTATCGGCTGTGTGGAGCTGAAGCCCGATGGTGCCGAGGTTCAGGCGATGGGGATTGATGCGAAAGTATTGGGTAGCAGATTGTTGACGGCCTCCCAGCTTATACTCCACGGCATAAACCTCAGGGTGGTCGCGATGAGGGAATTGGAGGGTGCGTTGGGAATCGGAGGGACGAAGCCCGAGCGTGTCAGGAAAGCTGTGCCATCCCCAATCGGACATGGTGGTGAGGGGCACGCCTTGGGCATAGTCCTCTGGATAGGACTGCATGCCCGTCACATCGACAGTGGTGGCGATGTGGCCATTCCCCACGGACAGCGAAGCCAAAGAATCGGCAGCGGTGACAATGGGGTTGTTGCGTTGCACCACAGCTTTGCGGTCGATGGGATGGAGGACGGTCTCGATGTCGTAGCCCAACTGCTCCATCTCCAAAGAAGCCCAAATGAAGGGGCCAATGCCTTTGGCGTCGTTGTCGCGGATGGGCTCGGAGAGGTAATAGGCGAAGGAGCCGTCTCGACGTTTGTTCTCCTTCACATTGGGAGCCGCTTTCAACACACGAGGACTGACTCCAGGACCGAGGCCTGCCACTGAACAACATTGAGTGAGGGAGAGAGTCTGGTCTTCGTTGATGCGGATGAACTGACGGATGATGCCCCGATAGGCTTTGATGCCTGCTTCGCGATAGGTCTCGTTCACATAGCCTTTGCGATAGGCTTTCAGGAGGGCATAGGTGAACATGGAGGAGCAGGTGGACTCGAGGTAATTTTGGGGAGAGGGGCGAGAGGAGAGGGGCGAGGAAGAGGAGGAAGGGGGCGAGTCCATCACTTGGTACCAGAGGCCAGTGATGGAGTCTTGCCAACGAATGATGGCATCGAGGTCTTTGCGAAGCAGGTCGATGACTTCGCTACGGCGAGGATGGTCGGAAGGAAGCACGTCGAGGAGTTCGATAAGAGCCATTGTGAACCATCCTTGGGCACGTCCCCAACAATGCTGGCTGAGTCCTGTCTGTGGGTCAGCCCAAAACATCTCGCGAGTCTCGTCCCATGCGTGGCGATTCAAGCCCGTGGCGGGGTCGAGGGTGCGCTGATAGGTGGTGAGAATCTGATGGATGGCATCGTCATACACCTTCTGAGCCTCTTTCTTGGGTAGGAACATGGAGGCCGTGAGTACATGGTAAGGAAGCCCCATGAAGATGCCGTCGAGCCACACCTGATAGCTGTAGATGGCCTTGTGCCAGAACACCCCATCCTGCTCTGTGCGAGGCTGGTGTTGCAACTGACGCATCAGCTGTTTCATGGCGAGGAGGTTCTTGGGTTCAGGGTGGTGCTGATACATCCTCGCCACGAAATGGCCTGTGCGGATGTTGTCGAGGTTGTAATCTTCTAACTGATAGCCACGGATATCACCTTGCACATTGATCATTGTGTCGGTGTAGGTCTGGCAATAGTCCAATAGACGTTGGTCGCCATAGCGCAGATAGGTGTCGAGGATGCTCTCCAACTCGATGCCCATCACATAACTCCATTTGGGACGTGAGGAGAAGTCGAGCAAGTAGCTTTGGGGAGTACGCTTCATCTCAGAGTAGGCCATCCATTCGCTGTAGTGCTTGTAGGGAAACTGCTGAAGGACAAGCGACCCATTGAGGAAGAGGCGGTCGAAGGTGATGTTGCGTGTCTTGCCCGTGATGGTATTGCCCTGTTGCACGCCGTCGAAGCGGCAATTGCAAACGGTGATGTCATGCACGTATGTATCTTCGTCAAGACCGATAATCTGAACGCCATACTTGGACTTCTGGCAGGTCACGTTCTCCATCAGCACATTACGAACAGTGGGATAGTTGCCTCGACAGCAGATTTCATTGTGCTCGTAGTCAAGGTTGATCTTCAGCACCGACTCGCCACATTGTCCCACCTCGATGTCTTTCACGTAGATGTTTTCGATGATGCCTCCACGACAGGAGTTCGTCTTGATGCGTAAGACACGGTCGAGATGAGGGGAGTCCATCACACAGTCGTGGGCAATCACATTGCGACATCCACCGCTGATTTCAGAGCCGATCACCACCCCACCATGTCCATTCTTCATCTCGCAATGACGGATGATGATGTTCTGTGAGGGCATGGCACGTTCACGTCCGTCGCGATTGCGTCCGCTCTTGATGGCAATGCAGTCGTCGCCTGTATTGAAGAAACAATGTTCGATGAGCACACGGTCGCAAGATTCAGGGTCGCATCCATCACCATTGGGACCATCGTTGTTGATGTGTACGCCTCTGACTGTCACATCAGTCGATTTCAGAGGATGAATGACCCAGAAGGGAGAACGCAACAGGGTGACATCCTCAATCAGAATGCGCTGGCACTGGTTAAAGCCGATGAGCTGGGGACGCATGCCATCCTTGGCCGTGAAGGTACGGGCGGCTGTGGGGCGTCCCTTGCTGTCCGTCATGGGCTCGCCATCCTCTCCATTCTGGAGCAGACGTGCACGACCTCCCAATTTTTGACTGACAATGCCCTCCTTCCATCCATATTTGGTGGCACCACACCAAGGCCACCAGGTTTCGCGAGTGCCTCCACCATCAATGGTGCCCTTGCCAGACAGGGCGATGTCGTGTGCCTTGAAAGCATAAATGCAGGGTGAGAGATTGTAGCAATCCAAACCTTCCCAAGAGGTTTCCACGATGGGATAGAGTTCGGGCTGGAACACGAACTCCAGCACGGCACCCTTTTCCACCATCAGTCGGACACCACTTTTCATCTCGATGGCACCCGTCTTGAAGGTCTGACCAGCCGGCACTATCACCCTACCCCCTCCTCGCTTCGAACACTTGTCGATGGCGCGTTGGATGGCCTTCTGGTTCTGAACAGCCGTAGCGGATGGCTTGGCACCATAGTTGAGGATGTTGTATGGCGTCTCTTGGATGCGGGGTTGCTGGATGCTCTGTTCTATCTGCCGTTCAAGCGCATCATCCCAGCCATCGGCCAATGCGACAGCTGGGATGAAGAGTGTGGCGATGAGAACGAGCCTATGCAATAAACTTCTCATGTCAACCTTATAAAAGATGTGATCAATTCATTTTCTTGATGAGCTCCATTCCTCTTCGGATGGCTTCCTCATTCATGGGAATGAGCTTGTGGTGGCGTTCTGGAAGTGCCTTATGAAGTCCCTTCACCACGTCTTCCACCGTTGCGATGGGACGCACTTTGAGAAATCCGCCCAAGACGAGCATATTGAACACTTTCGAGTTGCCAGTGCGGGCAGCCTCTTCCATCGCGTCGATACGATAGACGTTGATGTCGTCACGCTTAGGTGGCTGGATGATGGAGTGTCCGTCGTAGATGATGGTGCCACCAGGCTTGATCTGTGGCTCGAACTTCTCCAAGGAAGGCTGGTTGAGCACAATGGCCGTGTCGTAAGCACTTACGATGGGCGAACTGACCATCTCGTCGCTGACGATGACCGTCACGTTGGCTGTACCGCCACGCTGTTCTGGACCATAAGCGGGCATCCAACTCACCTGCTTGTCTTCCATAATGCCGGCATAGGCAAGAATCTTGCCCATAGAGAGGACACCTTGTCCTCCAAAGCCTGATATGATGATTTCTTCAGTCATAGTTTTATTCCTTTACCGTATTTTTGAGGTCTCCCAGAGGATAATAGGGGAACATGTTGTCCACCATCCACTGATTGGCTTGTTCTGGCGTCATCTTCCAACCTGAAGCACAGGTGGAGACAATCTCAACCAGAGACGCACCCTTCTTGTTCATCGAGTTCTCGAATGCCTGACGGATGGCCTTCTTCGCCTTACGAATGTTTGCCACTGTGTTGACAGCCTGACGGGTTACATAACAAGTGCCTTCGAGGTTGACAGCCAAATCGGTGATGTGGAGAGGATATCCGTGCAAGTCTGCCTGACGACCGTAAGGACAGGTGGCAGTCTTCATGCCCATGAGGGTGGTAGGAGCCATTTGTCCACCAGTCATGCCATAGATGGCATTGTTAATGAAAATCATGGCTATGTTCTCACCACGATTGAGGGCGTGAATGGTCTCGCCTGTACCGATACAAGCCATATCGCCATCACCCTGATAGGTGAAGACAAGTTTGTTGGGCCACAGACGCTTGATGGCAGAAGCACAGGCAGGAGCACGTCCGTGACTGGCTTCAATCCAATCGACATCCACATAACGATAGGCAAACACGGCACAACCCACAGGGCAGATGGCGATGGTGTCTTCTTCCATGCCCATCTCCTCAATGATTTCAGCCACCAACTTATGCACCACACCATGACTACAGCCTGGGCAGTAGTGCATCGGCGTTTCGTTCATCAGCGTTGGCTTGCCATAAATCCTGTTCTCAGGTACTATTAATTGTTCTTTTGTCATAATCTACTTCATCCAATAGCCTTTCGGCCAGTTGTTACTCATTCTTTCGCGTGCCATGCTCTTGAAATCCTCAGCAATTTCCATAGGTGAGGAAACCATACCACCTGAACGTCCAGAGTGGAAGACGGTTGCCTGACCTTCAGTGGCGAGGCGTACATCGTGAATCAGCTGACCCTCGCTTTGCTCTACACAAAGGATGCTCTTGATGCGTTCGGAGAGTTGGCTGATGATCTTGTTGGGGAAAGGCCACAAGGTCTTGGGGCGCAACATGCCAATCTTCACACCAGCCTCCTGAAGCATGTCGATGGCTTTCATGCTGATGCGAGAGGAGATGCCGTAGGCGACAATCAGATACTCTGTGTCGTCATCTACCCGATACAGTTCATAATCCACTTCTTCTGCCTCCACCTGACGATACTTGGCAGCCATCTTCTGGTTGCGCTCTTCCATCACAGAGGGATCGAATTCCAAAGTGGACATGAAGTTGTATTTTCTGTTCTTCAAGCCGATTCCATTCGTGGCCCAAGGACATTGCTTGGCAATCTCCTCATCCGTTCGACGAGGACGATAAGGAGGCAGTTGCACCTTCTCCATCATTTGGCCGAGCACACCGTCAGACAGCACGATGACAGGCATACGCCACTTGAACGTCAGTTCTGCAGCCTTGCCCATGCAGTCACTCATCTCCTGCACGCTGTTTGGAGCGAGCACGATGGTGTGGTAGTCACCGTTTCCACCACCATATACTGCCTGATAGTAGTCTGCCTGACCTGGCTGGATGGTGCCCAAACCTGGACCGCCACGACCCACGCTGACAATCACGCCAGGCAGTTCGTTACCAGCCATGTAGCTGAGTCCTTCCTGCATCAGTGCGATGCCAGGAGACGAACTGGAAGTGAACACCAGTTTTCCTGTACAACCAGCACCATACAACATATTGATGGAAGCCAACTCGCTTTCTGCCTGAAGCACAACCATGCCTGTAGTTTCCCAAGGCTTGTCGGCGGCGAGTGTCTCCAGCACTTCACTCTGTGGGGTGATAGGATAGCCGAAGAAACCGTCGTATCCATAGCGGATGGCGGCCTTGGCAATCACCTCGTTGCCTTTCAGCAACACAATATCATTTTTTTTGTTGTCCATCTCTCTTATTCCTCCTTTTTACGATAAACCGTGATACATCCGTCAGGGCAGACAATAGCGCAACTGGTACAGCCATTGCAGGCCTCCCAATTCGTCTGTTCCGCATAGTTATAGCCCTTGTGATTGACGGTGCTACTCAGCGTGACAAGATGTAACGGACATGCTATCGTGCAGAGGTTGCATCCCTTGCAACGCTCGATGTCCACAACGATAGCGCCTCTCATTTTTGCCATAATTATATTACTTTTGCTTTTAATTTTAACTCTTAGCTCTCAACCCTAAACTCGAAACTCTACACTATGGATTGAACCTGTCCTTGCAATAGAATTCGATGATGTTCATCGCCATTTTCCTCAGTTCCACCGCTTCAGATGCAGGATTCAGTTGGATGGCTTCAGCATAGGAATCCAGACATTCCTTCCAGTCCTGCCTTGCATACGCCTCCTTGCCCTTGATGATCCACTCTGCTTCAGTCATTTCTAACCGTCACCCTATACTCTTAATTCTTTTTCACCTTCTCCGCATCGTTCTGACGAATCTCCACCCTTCTAATCTTGCCGGAGTGTGTCTTTGGCAACTCGTCTACAAACTCAATGATGCGTGGATACTTGTAAGGGGCGGTTGTCTTCTTCACATGGTCTTGCAACTCCTTCACCAAATCCTCGTTTGCCTTCTCTTTCCATTCCTTGCCCAACACAATTGTCGCCTTCACCACCATACCTCTGATGTCGTCAGGCACACCTGTGATGGCACATTCCACTACAGCAGGGTGGGTCATCAATGCGCTTTCCACCTCGAAGGGACCAATGCGATAGCCCGATGACTTGATGACATCGTCAGCACGTCCAACAAACCAGAAGTAACCGTCTTCGTCCTTGTAAGCCAAGTCTCCTGTGAAATAGAAGCCATCGTGCCAACCCTTCTTGGTCTCCCCATCATTATGATAATACTCACAGCACAGACCGATAGGCTTTTTCCTGTCTGTACGGATAGCAATCTGTCCTTCTTCGCCCACCTTGGCTTCCTTGCCTTCATGGGTCAGTAGATGGATGTCGTATTGAGGCATAGGCTTGCCCATCGAACCAGGCTTGGTCTTCATCCAAGGTGTGGTGCCAATCAGACAGGTTGTTTCGCTTTGTCCGAAACCCTCCTTAATTTCCAGTCCCGTAATCTCCAAGAACTTGTCATACACAGCAGAGTTCAGGGCTTCACCAGCCGTCGTCACATGCTCCAACGAACTGAGGTCGAATCGGCTCAGGTCTTCACGAATCATGAAACGATAGATGGTTGGAGGAGCACAGAAACTGGTGATGCGATACTGCCCCACCTTCTCCAGAATGTCGGCAGCATGGAACTTCTCATGATCATAGACAAACAGCGTCGCTCCTGCAATCCATTGTCCATACATCTTGCCCCACGTAGCCTTGGCCCAACCAGTGTCTGCAACAGTCAGGTGCAGGCTTCCCATGTGCAGGTTGTGCCAGAAGGCTCCTGTGCCGATATGTCCCAATGGATAGGTGTGGTCGTGAATGGCCATCTTGGGCTGTCCGTTTGTGCCAGAGGTGAAGTACATTAGCAGGAAGTCTGATGATTTCGTCACACGTTCACCCTTATATTCCTGGCACACCTTCACGCCTGCCTTGAAATCATCCCATCCCTCGGGCACCACAGGGCCGATGCTGATGCGATGCTTCAGGGCTGGCCATTCAGCATGCGCTTCGTTGATATGACGCAAAATCTCAGGGTCGCCCGTGGCCACAATCGCCTTCACATCCGCACACTTGATACGATAAACGATGTCCTTCTTGGTCAGCAGAAACGAAGCAGGAATGGCTACAGCGCCAATCTTGTGCAGAGCCAGCATAGTGAGCCAGAACTGGTAGCGACGTTTCATGATGAGCATCACAAAGTCTCCCTTTCCGATACCCAACGAGAGCAGGTAACTTGCTACCTTGTTCGATTCACGACGGATATCAGCAAACGTGAATCGACGTTCAATCCCCTTATCATTGCACCACAGCAAAGCAAGGCGATCGGGCGTCTCGTCAGCCCACACGTCCATCACGTCGTAGGCAAAGTTGAAGTTTTCGGGAATCACAAACTCAAAGTTCTTCTCGAAATCTTCTTGAGAGGTGAAGGTTGACTTCTTCAGGAACCTATCTAACATTGTATTGGTCATAGTTTATCGCACAAAAAAAATGCACACTAATGTGTGTTGTGTTGCCTTTTGGGGTACAAAATTACGAACAATCTACGTTTTGAACAAATAAAAAGTGCGTTAAAATGAGCATTTTACACATACTTCGGCTTTGTGTGTAAAAATGAGCAAAAAAAATTGCACACCTCAAAAAACGATGTGCAAAAGTATTGGAAATATCGTTCCATGAAATTAGCGAGCCGTGTCGAATCGAAAAGTGGGGCGAAAGGAGGTGAAAAAAGATTGAAGAATGGGAAAATTGAGGAATGGAAGTGACCAAAAAAGTGAAAAAGAAAGGGGATATGCCTCTAAACTTCAATTTTTCAATCTTTCAATTTTTCAATTCTAAAAAAAGTGTTACCTTTGCACTCATGAAGAAACTCATAGCCCTTCTCAAAGATAAGCCACGTCTCTACAACATGGTGTCCAATTCAGACACGCCTGCGGGCAAGGCGTTCGACATCACGGTCATGGTGGCCATCGTACTTAGCCTCATCGTTGCGTTCGTCGAGACTAAGCCAGCAGTGGTGGGACGCTTCAAGGACGTGCTCACGATCCTCGAATATGTGCTCACTGGCTTTTTCACCCTCGAGTACATCTTGCGTCTCTACTGCTCACCTTCTCGTAAGGAGTATGCTCTCAGTTTCTTTGGCATCATCGACCTCTTGGCCACCTTGCCCCTCTACCTCTCCTTCATTCCTGCGCTGTCCAGCACGCGTTACTTCTTCATTCTGCGTGTGTTCCGTCTTCTACGTATCTTCCGAGTGCTTAAGCTCTTCACCTTCATCAACGAAGGCTATCTCCTCCTGCAGAGCATCAAACTCAGCCTCCACAAGATACTCGTCTATTTCCTCTTCGTCCTCATCCTCGTCACCATTTTGGGCACACTCATGTTCATGGTTGAGGGAGGTCAGCCTGGCACACAATTCACGGATCTGGGCACCAGCATCTATTGGGCTATCGTCACGATGACCACCGTTGGATATGGCGACATCACCCCTGTCACTCTTGGGGGACGTCTCCTTTCAGGTCTCATCATGATACTTGGTTATACCATCATCGCTGTGCCCACAGGTATCGTGTCTGCCACCATGATAGATACTACCCAGCGCAAGGGAAAGAATGGACGCTGTCCACGTTGCAACGAAAAGACCGACCTCAAAGCCAACTATTGCAAGCATTGCGGGGAAAAGCTTTGATGGTTTAGAGTTTAAATGAACTACCATTTATTCATAAAAGACAACCTCGCCTCCATCACTCCACAAGAGTTGGAACGTGCCATCGCATCCCTTCCTGCATGGCGACGAGAGAAAGCCCTGAGTTTCAAGTTTGAGCAGGGACGCAAGGAATGTACCTACGCCTATCTTCTCCTCTGCCAAGCCCTTCAAGAAGTATATGGCATTACCCAACAGCCCTCTTTCACTCTTGGCGAACACGGCAAACCATCCTTCCTTCTGGGGGAGGTGACGCAGAGCAATACTCCCACTTTGCCGATTCCCGCCGCCCTTCATTTTAACCTATCCCATTGCAAGCCAGCCATTGCCTGTGTCCTCGCCGACCATCCCGTTGGGGTTGACATCGAACGCATTGGTCGTTATGAAGAATCTCTTGCTCGCTATGTACTTAACGACCAAGAGTTCGCCATCGTCCAGCAATCCCCCGACCCTCACGTTGCATTCATTCGCTACTGGACCCAAAAAGAAGCCATCGTCAAGCTCACTGGACGTGGCATTGACGATGACCTCAAAAATCTCCTTTTAAATTATAATAATGTGTTACTCCACACAGAAGAACATCTCACCAAGGGGTATGTGGTGACAGTGGCGGAGTATAAACAAGCATAACTTTTGATTGTGTTCTTACTTACGAGTCACGTAAGAACCGTCGCGAGTGTCCACCTCGATAAGGTCACCTTCGTTGATGAAGAGGGGCACACGGATTTCCACACCAGTCTCGAGTGTGGCAGGCTTAGTGGCGTTGGTGGCTGTGTTACCAGCGAAACCGGGCTCTGTGTAAGCTACTGAGAGAACCACCTTAACGGGAGCCTCTGCTGTGAGGATGGTGCCTGTGGATTCGTCGATGGATGCCATCACCATTGTCTCGCCTTCCTTCAGGAAGTCACCGCCAGTGATGAGGTCTTTGGAGATGTTCACCTGCTCGTAGGTGTCTGTGTTCATGAATACGAGTTCCTCACCTTCTTTGTAGAGATACTGGAACTGCTGGTGTGATACTTGTACGTCGTCGAGTTTGGCTGAAACGATCCATGTACGCTCCAGCACGCGTCCGTCTTCCACATTGCGGAGTTTCGTGCGCATCACCGTGTTGCCCTTGCCGGGCTTCACATGCAAGAAATCAATTACTACATAAATCTTTCCGTCGTCGAGTCGGAGGCAAATGCCTTTCTTGATGTCACCTGCTAAAATAGCCATAGTTTAATTTACAATTTTAGTATTTACAATTTACAAATCGCGTCAAAATCGAGTGCAAAGGTACGGTTTTTCATCAAAATGACAAAAAAAGTGCGTGTTTTTTGGCTTTTTCTTTTGTCAGTTGGTTGAAAATCACTAATTTTGCACTCGCTTTTTGCGGATGTTGCGGCATCAGCATGGTAAGAATGAGTGAAATTTAACGTTCAGAACAACATCAAAAAATAGGATAAGACAATGAAAAGAACATTCCAACCCCACAACAGAAAGCGGATTAACAAGCATGGTTTCCGCCTTCGCATGCAGACCGCTAATGGTCGTCGCGTTCTTTCTGCTCGTCGCAAGAAGGGTCGCAAGTCTCTCACTGTGTCAAGCGAGCATCACGGCAAATAAGCGCGATGCTAAATGATAAATGAGAAAAAAGCAGGAGGAAACTTCTGCTTTTTTTGTTTTTGGAATCAAAAAAGACTGAAAAGTGAAGAGTGAAAGGTGAAAAATGCGTATCTTTGCACCCAAATTAAATAATGTACGCGCGAAAATGGCATTGAAGAATTTTTTTACAGGGAAATCGGGAGCCAAGTTTTGGGTGAGTATCATCCTGATGGTGGTGATTGTGGTGGCTGTGCCTGTAACCACCTTACATATGTTGGATTCGTTCACGCATCACGGCGAGAAGATTGAGGTGCCGAGTGTGGTGGGCAAGTCGCTGTTTGATGCTGAGAGCATGTTGCACGACCGTGGGCTGGTGGCTCTGGTGGTAGACTCTGTGTATGACAAGCATGCGACTCGTGGTTCTGTGCTCGAACAGTCGCCCAAGCCTGGTTATGAGGTGAAGGGTGGTCGGATGGTCTATCTGACCGTGAACCTGCAAGGGCCTCCGATGGCTCAATTACCCGATGTGGTGAGCCACGGCTCTCTGCGTGAGGCTGTGGCGCTGTTGCAGTCGTTGGGTTTCAAACTGACGGAGCACAAGCTGGTGATGGGGCAGGCAAAGGACTTGGTGCTGGGTGTTCAGCAGGGCATCCGTGAGGTGCATGCTGGCGATATGCTCCAGCGTGACCGTGCTTTGACCCTCGTGATTGGTGGTGGTGAAGTGATTGACTCGCTGTTGTTGGAGGATGAGTTTGATGAAGAGGGTAATCTGATAGAGAAGGGAGATGAGCATGGAGGAGAAGACTTTGACATTGAACTCTGAACTGAACGCTGAATACGATGAGATAGAGGACGATGAGACCTCGCAACTCTATGAGCATCATCGCATCGTGGCCGACAAGGGGCAGAAGTTGCTCCGTGTGGACAAATTTCTGCTGACGCAGTTGTCAGGAACCTCCCGCAACCGTGTGCAGAAAGCGGCGGATGCGGGTTTCATCATGGTGAACGGACGTCCTGTGAAACGTTCGTACAAAGTGAAGCCTGAGGATGTGATTCAGGTGATGCTCGACCGTCCCCACTACGAGAACAAAATCACGCCCGAGGATATACCCCTGAACATCGTGTATGAGGATGCTGATCTGATGGTCATCAACAAGCCCGCCGGCATGGTGGTGCATCCAGGATTTGGCAACTGGAACGGCACGATGCTGAATGCCATAGCTTGGCATCTGAAGGATATGCCACAGTATGACATTAACGACCCAGAAATTGGATTGGTGCATCGCATTGACAAGGACACAAGTGGCCTCTTGGTGGTGGCAAAGACGGCTTCGGCCAAGACGAGTTTGGGTTTGCAGTTCTTCAATAAAACCACGAAGCGTGAGTATAATGCGTTGGTGTGGGGAAACTTTACGGAGGACAAGGGTCGGATAGAGGGCAACATAGGCCGTGACCCCAAGGACAGGATGCGGATGGCAGTGTTTCCACCCGATTCGGAGATAGGCAAGCCTGCTGTGACGCATTATGAAGTGTTGGAGAGGTTTGGCTATACGACCTTGGTGAAGTGTGTGTTGGAGACAGGCAGAACGCATCAGATTCGTGCCCACATGAAGCACATTGGCCATCCGTTGTTCTGCGACGAGCGATATGGTGGCGACCAAGTGCTGAAGGGGGCGAACACGACGAAGTACAGGCAGTTCATCGACAACTGCTTCAAGATTTGTCCTCGTCAGGTGTTGCATGCAAAGACATTGGGCTTTGTGCATCCGAAGACGGGCAAGGAGATGATGTTTGATTCGGAGTGGCCGGAGGATATGAAGGGGCTGATGGAGAAATGGAGAAAGTTATAATTATCAAAAAAGATAAAGAAAGATGAAAAAAGTAATTGCAATTGTGGCTGGGGGCGATAGTTCTGAGCACGATGTGTCGCTGAGAAGTGCGGCAGGCATTGATTCGTGGATGGACAAGGAAAAGTATGACGTCTATATCGTGGAAGTGAGCCGTCAAGGTTGGCTGGCACACTTGCCAAGTGGCAAGACGTCGGCTGTGTATCGCCACAACTTTTCGTTTAAGGACGAATGGGGTAAGGACATCCGTCCTGACTATGCTTACATCACTATTCATGGCACCCCAGGTGAGGATGGTGTCTTGCAGGGCTATTTCGACTTGTTGGGCATTCCGTACTCGACGTGTAGCGTGTTGGTGGAGGCGATGACCTACAACAAGTTTTCCCTGAACCAGTTCTTGAAGAGTTTTGGTGTGAAGGTGCCTGAAGATGTACTGGTGCGTCAGGGTCAGCAAGTGGATGCTCAGCAGATTGTGGACAAGATAGGATTGCCTTGCTTCATTAAGCCCAACGGTGGTGGTTCAAGCTTTGGCGTGACCCATTGCAAGACGCTGGAGGATGTTCTTCCGGCCATTGAGAAGGCGATGGAGGAATGTCCAGAGGTGCTGATTGAGGGCGAGTTGAAGGGTGTGGAGATCAGCAATGGCGTGTATAAGACGAAAGCAACGGGCATGCATGTGTTGCCTATCACAGAGGTGGTGCCCAAGACGGACTTCTTCGATTATAATGCCAAGTACAACGGCATGGTGGAGGAAATCACTCCAGCCCGTCTGTCAGAGAGCACGACGAAGCGTGTGCAGGCACTCACGTCAGCCATCTACGACATCTTGGGTGCATCAGGTCTTATCCGCATCGACTATATCATCTCAAAGAACGAGGCTGGTGACGATGTTATCAACTTACTGGAAATCAATACGACACCAGGCATGACCCCCACCAGTTTCATTCCTCAGCAGGTGCGTGCTGAAGGGGGAGACATGACGGAAATGCTGAACGCAATCATTGCGGACAAGTTGCCTCTTGACATTTAACATTTTACATTCAATGACACTTTCTGATTTTGATGATATTCGCCCGTTTTCAGAGGGTGAGATGAAGCCAGCTTTCGAGAGCATGTTGGCTGACCGTCAGTTTGACAAGATTCTGCGAGGGCTGATTCCACTGCCCAAGGGTTTGCGGAACGGGTTGCTGAAGATGCTGTTTGTGGGCATCAAGACCCCACTCGACTTCCAGAAGCGATTCATGAAGCCGCTGGTGTATTATGTCTTCCACAAGGCGACTACAGGACATAGTTACGTCTTCCCTAAGTCATTGAACAGACAAGGGAGTTACACTTTCATGTCGAACCATCGCGACATTGTGCTTGATTCGGCTTTCCTCGATACCTTGTTGCTGAAGGACGGATTCAGTACGACGGTGGAGATTGCCATTGGCGACAACCTGCTCATTTACCCCTGGATCAAGACCCTTGTGAAGATGAATAAGTCGTTTGTGGTGAATCGTGGCCTGACGCCTAAGGAGATGCTCAAGTCGTCCATCCACATGAGTCAGTACATGCACTTCGCCATCAACGAGAAGCATGAGCACATTTGGATTGCCCAGCGTGAAGGACGTGCGAAGGATTCTGACGACCGCACACAGGAGTCGGTGCTGAAAATGCTGAACATGGGTGGTCCAACGACTGGCAAGACGACTGCCGACATCATTGAGAACCTGCGCCACATGAACATCGTGCCTTTGGCCATCTCGTATGAGTACGACCCTTGCGACTACCTGAAAGCAAAGGAGTTTCAGTGCAAGCGTGACATCCCTGGATGGAAGAAAGCCAAGCAAGACGACCTCGACAACATGAAGACGGGCATCTGGGGCAAGAAAGGCCATGTGCATTATCAGGCATCAGAATGCATCAACGACTGGCTCGACACGCTCGACCCCACAACCATCGAGAAGGTCGACATCTTCCGCATAGTGGCTGAGCATATCGACCATGAGATACATAAGAATTACCGCATCTACGACATCAATCGCGATGCCTTGGCTGGCAAGACGAACGCCTACATCGAGGAGCGCATCAAGATGGTGGACGTGGAGAATCCTGATGTGCCGTTCTTGAGAGAGAAGATTACGGCCATGTATGCTAATCCGCTTCGCAATTATGAGACAGCAACTCAATAGATATATCTTTGGACTGCTGTGCGCCTTCTGCCTGATGGCCTGCTCGGATGGGTCGGAAGATGATAACGGGGAAGACCTTCCCCCTTACATCAGCGATCTCGTGGTGTTGAGTTTGGATGCCGACGGACGTTTTGCAACGGTGAAGTTGGATGATGGCTCGACGTATGATATTCGTTCCCAACAGTTGATGTCGGAGGTGAAAGACACGTTGTTGCGCTGTCTGGCCACCTACACGTTGGTGCAAGGAAAGATGCAGGTTTATGTCATGCAACGGGTGTTTTGTAGTCGTCCTATGTGGGCTGATTCCATCCGCGTGTCTGTGAATGGTGAGGTGCATATCGGTTATCAATATCTGCCTCGCGACCCCATGAACGTGGTGAGTCTATGGAAGAGTGGAGGCTATGTGAACATGCACTTAACGTTGATGACAACAGGCAAGGGCATTCACCAGTATGCCTTCTGTGAAGACAGCGTCGGGCATTATTCATTGTTACATTCCAGACCGAAAGACGATGCAGAGTCTTACAAGGAACATATCTATCTGTCGATGCCAATTCCCAATGGCGTGGAGCATCTGACATTCTCAGTTCACACCTACGACAGCATCTACACAAGGGATTTCTAAGGTAAGAAATCAAGGTTTAAGTTAGCATTAAAAATAAAAGAAATATGACAAGAGCAATTATAACTGTAGTGGGCAAAGATACGGTAGGTATCATTGCTAAAGTCTGCACTTACTTGGCAGACAACCAAATCAATATCCTCGACATCTCACAAACCATCGTGCAGGAGTTCTTCAACATGATGATGATTGTCGATTTGACCAAATCGGTGAAGGCATTTGACGTGCTGAGTGACGAACTCACCAAGATTGGTGTGGACACAGGTGTGCAGGTGAAGTGCCAGTTGGAGGATATTTTTGACAAAATGCACAGAATATGATCAACTTACAGGAAGTCATTGAGACGAACAAGATGATCGAGCAGGAGAATCTGGATGTCCGTACCATCACGATGGGCATCAGTTTGCTTGATTGTGCCGACAAGGACTTGACGGTCACTTGCGAGAAGATATATACGAAGATTACCACCTTGGCACGCGACTTGGTGAAGACGGGCGAGGACATATCGAAGGAGTTTGGCATCCCCATCGTGAACAAGCGCATCAGCATCACCCCCATCTCGTTGGTGGGAAGTGCGTGTTGTCGCATTCCAGGCGACTACGTGCAGATAGCCAAGACCCTCGACCGTGCCGCCAAAGAGGTGGGCGTGAATTTCTTGGGGGGCTACTCGGCCATCGTGTCGAAGGGCATGACGAAGAGCGACGAATTGCTCATCCGTAGCATTCCGATGGCGCTGGCATGTACGGAACGCATCTGTTCCAGCATCAATGTGGGTTCGACCAAGACGGGCATCAACATGGATGCCGTTCGACTGATGGGCGATATCATCAAACAGACGGCAGAGGAGACGAAGGACAAGGATTCTTTGGGTTGTGCCAAATTGGTGGTGCTCTGCAATGCACCTGACGACAACCCGTTCATGGCTGGAGCTTTTCATGGTGTGAGCGAAGCCGATGCCATCATCAATGTGGGTGTCAGTGGACCAGGTGTGGTGAAGTATGCATTGGAACAGATGGATGCTAACGCTCAACTCTCAACTCTCAACTCTCAACTCTCAACTGGATTGGCGAACTTTGAGGTTCTTTGCGAGACCATCAAGCGCACAGCCTTCAAGATTACCCGTGTGGGACAGCTTGTGGCGCAAGAGGCCAGCCACCGTCTGGGGGTTCCTTTTGGCATCATCGACCTCAGCTTGGCACCTACCCCAGCCATTGGCGATTCTGTGGCCGACATTCTCAAGTGCATCGGTGTGGAACAGCCTGGTGCGCCTGGCACGACCGCTGCGTTGGCATTGCTCAACGACCAGGTGAAGAAGGGTGGCGTGATGGCCTCATCCTACGTGGGAGGTCTCTCTGGTGCCTTCATCCCTGTGAGCGAAGACCAAGGCATGATTGACGCTGTGGAGGCTGGTGCTCTGACCATCGAGAAGTTGGAGGCGATGACTTGTGTCTGCTCAGTAGGTCTCGACATGATTGCCATCCCTGGCGACACACCTGCCACCACGATTGCTGGCATCATTGCTGATGAGAGCGCCATCGGAATGGTGAATCAGAAGACGACCGCTGTGCGCATCATCCCTGTCGTGGGCAAGACGGTGGGCGACACGGTCGAGTTTGGCGGTTTGTTGGGCTATGCACCCATCATGCCCGTCAACCAATTCTCCTGCCAGCGGTTTGTGGACAGAGGAGGTCGCATCCCTGCCCCCATCCATAGTTTTAAGAATTAAAGCACTAAAACAACAATTATACCAATGAAACGAATCGCATTGCTTTCTCTGATATGCCTTGTAGCCCTTGGCGGTTGGGCACAACGTAAAACCAGTCTCGATGCTGGATGGAAATTCCATCGTGGAGATGTGATAGACGCTGAGTCGCCTGAGTTTGACGACTCCAAATGGCGCACCCTCATCGTGCCTCACGATTTCAGTATGGAGCCAGCGTTCGATCCCTCCGATGAGCGTCAGCGCTTCGCCAACTGGTCTGACATGCAGGTGGGGCCATTCTCTCGACTGAGTGTCGGCAACTGGGACAACGCTCAGACCGTTGGAGGTACGGGCTGGTATCGCAAGACCTTCCGACTGCCCATCCAGGGCAATGCCTCTTTGGAGACCTTCCTGTCGCAGACGAACGTGAACATCCGCTTCGATGGCGTTTACAATCAGGCAGAAGTATGGGTGAACGGCGTGAAGACCGCTACGAACGTATATGGCTACATGCCTTTCGTGGTGAACCTCAACAAGGTGCTGATGGACAAGACACATCGCCACGACGACAACGAGCGGATGGTCACCGTGGTGGTGAAGGCAATTAACGAAGGGCTGAACTCCCGTTGGTATGCAGGCAGTGGCATCTTCCGTCATGTGTGGATGGAGACGACCGATAAACTGCACCTCGACGAGTGGGACACCTTTGTGGATGGCTCCGAGCTCATCAACAAAGGCAAGGATGCCAATGTGAAAGTGTTTGCGAAGGTGTTCAACGAAGATGCTCATGGTGCTTTCGGACAGCTTTGTGTCGATATTCTCGATGCCGAAGGAAATGTGGTGGCGCAGGGGGAGCAGGAGTTTGAAGTGGGCGGTTCTCTGGCCAAGGGCATGGATGTGGCGACGGAGCTGACGGTAAAAGCGCCCAAGCTTTGGTCGGTCGAGACACCTTATCTCTACACAGCCAAGGTCTATCTCCTCAAGTCGGGCGAAGAGAAGGATGCGCTTCACATCCCCTTCGGCATTCGCACCATCCAGTTCTCGGCCGAGACGGGCTTCCTGCTGAACGGCAAGCCCACCAAACTCTATGGTGGTTGTGTGCATCACGACAACGGCCTCTTGGGAGCGGCAGGCATCGACCGTGCTGAGGTGCGCAAGGCCGAATTGCTGAAGGCGCAGGGCTATAATGCTGTCAGATGCAGTCACAACCTGCCGACGGAGGCCTTCCTGAATGCTTGCGACAGTCTGGGTCTGTTGGTCATCGACGAGGTGTTTGACCAGTGGGAGGAGTCCAAGCGTGCCAACGACTACAGCCAGTACTTCACTCGCGACCACAACAAAGACATGGCGCTGATGGTGCGTCGCGACCGCAATCACCCGTCCATCATCATGTGGAGCATCGGCAATGAGATTGCCCAGCGTTCCGACCTCCCTCGGGGTAAGGAGATTGCCCTCGAACTCAATCTGATGGCCAACCAGAACGATGGCACGCGTCCCACGACGATGGCAGTCAATTCTTTCTGGGATCGCCAGGCTCAGCACTTCACATGGGAGAAGAACTCCCCCGATGCCTTTGCCAACATCGAGATTGGTGGCTACAACTATGAGTGGAAGCATTATGAGGCCGACCACGATTCCTTCCCTGACCGCATCATGTACGGCTCCGAGTCCGTTCCCAAGGAGATGGCGCAGAATTGGAACTTGGTGGACAAGCACCCCTACATCATTGGCGATTTCGTCTGGACTGCCGTCGATTATCTGGGTGAAGCAGGTTTGGGACATGTGTATGAGCGTTCCGACGACCGTTGGATTCAACTCCTTTCCTGGCCTTGGTTCAATGCCTGGTGTGGCGACCTCGACATCATTGGTGACAAGAAACCTCAGAGTTACTATCGCGATGTGCTTTGGCGTCGCAGCAAACTCGCCATGGCCGTGCGTCCTGCCGTGCCCGAAGGAGAGCACGAAGACGTGAGCTTCTGGGGATGGACAGCCGAAGAGAACCACTGGAACTGGGCACCCTCCACTCCCAACTCTCAACTCTCAACTGTCAACTCTCAACTGTCAACTCCCCACTACCTTCCCTTCGAGCTTCGTCCCGAAAACTACCAGACGGCGAATGTGGTAGGCAATCTCCAGCACAATCCCAATGCCCATCGTCAGGACTCACTCCGAGTGAATGTATATAGCCGTGAGCCCCGTGTGCAGCTGCTCATCAACGATTCCATCATGGGCGAGAAGGAGACTGACCCAGAGACCTACACGGCCACCTTCACCGTGGCCTACGAGCCCGGTTCGCTCAAGGCCGTCACCGTTCCGCAGGCGAAGAAGGCCAAGCCCGACTCTCTGGAGTTCGTCACCGCCTTGGCTCCTGCCCGCATCGTCCTCAAGGCCGACCGCGACACCATCTCCTCGTCCCACAACGACCTCTCCTATATATATATATGTATAGAAGATGAAGAGGGGCACCTCTGTCCCACGGCTGAGATTCCTGTCGAAATCTCCTTCACAGGCCAGGCGACCGTCGTGGCAGGCACAGGCCATCCCTACGACATGCACTCCTTCCGTTCCCTCCGTCCCACCACCTTCCGTGGCAAGGCGCTCGCCATCGTCCAACCGCAGGACGCCAAGGGTCAAGTCACCCTCACCGTGAAAGCCAAGGGGTTAGACACCGGACAAGTGACGATAGAAATGAGGTGAGGAGAGTAAAATAGAAACGGAAGACGTGGGTTTGTGTGTTTAGATATCGCATCAATGTTCTCAGGCCGGCACAGCTTTGACAGGATACTGATACTACTAAAGCCCACGTCTCCGTTATATAGGAATCGCGAGCAGGTAGCCAAGGTTCCCTGATTCTGTGGCCGACTATCTGATTTTGCTTTTATATGGTAACTTCTTGTAAAGCGTATAAGTCTCGCCATTCAAGTACTTGTGGGTTATTTGGTGATAAAAGCACATTATTGGAGAAGCAAAAACAAGCAGGCCAGAAAACCCTGAATTAATTCAAATCATCAATCGAATTAATTCATTTGATGAATCGAATTAATTCACATGATTTTTAGTCTTAATTGAGCCAAAGCAACAAACGGATGGAAACATTACGAGAAGCGTATGGTTTCCTACCGAGAAACTGGTAGTTTGTTTACTACCGTCAAGAAGAGGTGACTTATACTGATATAGGTAGACACATTTTATAATTGTTACTAAATGTGTCTACCTATATCAGTATAAGTCATTTGTCCATAATAGAGGGTTATTGGGGAATAAGGCATGGTTATTGGGAACAATCTCAAGGTTGATGAGGCGGAGACTCAAGGGCATTGAGCCGGTAGCTCATCCATGAAGCCCTTATGGTTTTTCCTACATAGTCATCCAACACATTTTACATAGTTATATTGAAAAAATGGTCAACACCTCTCATTTTTGCCGCAAGTGTTTGTCCTTCAACGTGTTGTCGATGTGAGGTGTTGGAGTATTTCACTCTCCTCTTCGCAACACACATGGATAAGGTTAATTTTTTAATTTTTTGTTTTTGAGATTGCAAAATAAGCGTTCCGTATGGAGCAAAATGTAAACTATGACTTTACAATTCGTGCATTTTTTCAAAAAACTGCCCGATTTCTTTTTTTCATTGAAAAGAAATGTCTAACTTTGCACCCGAAACAGAATGCCAAGGGCAAAACAATCTTTATCAGACATAAGAGAGAGCCGAAACGCTTGAAAGGGAGTAGGCAAAACTAATTTATTATAGTTAAGCATTATGAAAAAGTTTATTTATGCAATCGCAGCCGGTGCTTTGATGGCATCCTGCATCCAGCAGGGTCTGGACGCTGAAGGCCAGAAGGCTTGGGACAACTTCAAGGAGATCTCAGCTACCTTCGAGACCACGGAGATTGCCTACGACACTTACGAGACTGCTGAGGACTTCAACGCAGCTTGCAAGGCATGGAGCGAGGCCACTCAGGCCATGGCGCCTTACATGCTCTCCATGACGTCTGAGCAGTTAGACAGCCTCAACCAGATGACCGAGCAGGTCGGTGCCGTTGTTAAACAGGTTCAGGAAGAGGTCAATGCTCAAGCACAGCCTTCCGACGACACTGAGGAGGCCTCTGAAGAGGAAGAAGAAGAGTAATCACTCATTATAATTATTTATTAACTCATTAAAAACATTAGCATTATGAAGAAGATTATTTTTGCAATCGCAGCTGGTGCCATGATGTTGGTATCTTGCAACAACGAAGGTTTGAGCCCAGAGGGCCAGAAGGCTTGGGACAATTTCAAGGATTTGGCCGCAACATTTGAAAGCGTAGAGGCAGCTGATGCCAACTATGACTCTGCCGAAGACCTTGACGCAGGTTATGCAGAATTCAAGGCTGCTGTTGATAACATACAGAACTATGCGACTGAAATCTCTGAGGCTCAGGCAGATAGCTTCCAGACTATGTGCGAGACTTGCGCAGCAACTTATGCTCAGAGCAAGGAGATGATCCAGGCAGCTGACGAGATTGAGGAAGCAGCTGACGAGCTGGATGAGATGGAAGAGGAAGAAGAATAATAAACACCCTCTCCAATTCCCCCTATGAGGGGGAGGACTAACGCACAGACGTTTTTAAGTCATACAAAAAGAAATCACAGAAAGCTGACGCGATGTTTCAAACTCGCCGAATGGCTTTCTGTGATTTCTGTATTTTTTTTTATGACAAATCCGTGTGCCTACAGCGAGACTTTCACGCCTCCCATGAATGTAGCCTTGGGCATGGGGAAGCCTGCGTAGGTTTCGTAGCGCTCGGCCAGGATGTTGTCGCCCCTAACGAAGAGGGTGGCGAAGGGAAGGACGCGATAGCTGACGGCAGCGTTGAGCAGGGTGAAGTTCTCCTTCCTGGCGTTTTCGCCCGTGGCGATATAGAGCCCGCTGACGTTCTGCAGGCCAGCGCTGACAGTCCAGAGGCCACGGTGATAGTTGGCGCCGACATAGAGCTTGCCCTCGGGTGCTCCGTCGATGGGGGTGTCCATGCGGAGGTAGGAGTAGTTGGCGTTGAGACTCCAATGGGGCGTAAACCGGTAGTCGCCAGAGAGTTCCAGACCCCAGTTCTCGAAGTCGCCGGTGTTCACGTTGCGGGGCTTGCCGTCGATGCGGACGGTGTTGATGAGGTTGTCGCCTTTGATGTAGAAGACGTTGGCGCCGAAGTGTCCACGGCCATTGAACCGCTGGGTGAAGGCGAGCTCGTAGTTCATCATGCGCTCAGGCTCCAGATTGGTGGTGGCTGGGGGGAACATGTACATCTCGCGGATAATGGGATTGCGGAAGCCTTTGCTGACGAGGGCTTTGAGGTCAGTCCGCGGAGCGAGATGGAAGGAGAGACCGCCTTGGGGCACAAGTTCTGTGCCGATGACGCTGTGGTGGTCGAGGCGGAGTCCGGCATCCAAAGTGAGCCAGGGGGCGATGAGCTGGCGGAAGTCGATGTAGCCCGCCACCTCGTCGGCGTGTTGCTTCTCCACGATGTTGCCGTCCTTGTCCTTGGTCAGATAGGTCTTCTCGCCCGTGGCCTTGTCGGCATTCCATGCGGAACCGCCGAAGTGCTGCCAATCAACGCCGAACGTGGTGGTGTTGCCCTGGAAGAAAGCAAAGATCTGGTGCCAGGTCAGTCCGCCGATGTAGTCGTTGTGCTTGTAGAGCGCCGTCTTGGGCGTGCCACCCTCGTTGTAGCCGTCGTCGATGTTGTGATGTCCCCAGTCGAGATAGGCTCGCAGGGCACCGCTGGTCCATCCGTATTGGTTGACCAGATTGACGCTGGCCAGTCCGCGGGTGATCTTGGCGTCATTGTCGATGAGGGGAGCATCGACGGTGCCGGGATTGCTGCTGTTGAAGTGGGTGACGTTGATGTCGCCGTAGGCCTGCCAGTTGGGCGTGAAGTCATAGACGAGCTTGGCGAACCCACCGAACTGCTCGAACTCGGAGTTCCTGCGATGTCCGTCTGTGCGCTGATACTGCGCCCCGACGATGCTGCTGAACTTGCCCATCTTCAGACGGTTGGTGGCATCGGCCTGGAAGGTGCCATAGCTGCCTCCCTGCACCTGCACATCGGTCTTTACACCGTCCTGGTGCATCTGGCGGGTCACGATGTTTACCACACCTGCCATCGCATTACTGCCATAGAGCAACGAAGCAGGGCCTCTCACCACCTCCACCTTCTCGGCCATCATGGTCTGGTAGGCATCGGGGATGGGGTGACCCATCAGTCCAGCATACTGAGGCTGTCCGTCGATGAGCACCAACATCTCTGCCCCACTGCCCACGCCACGAATCTTCATGGAGCCGGCCGAGCCTGTGCTCACGCCGTAGCCCAGCACGCCTCGGCTCGTCATGAACAAGCCTGGCGTCTGTTCCATCACGGTGGGCAGCACGGAGGTGCGATACTGCTCGTTCAGTTGTTCATTGCTAATCGTGGTCACGGTCAGGGGCAGCTGGCGCACATCCGTCGCATTCCTCGTGCCCGTCACCACCACGTCCTGCAATTGTGTTTGTGCGAAGCCCCCCAACCCGCAAAGGGGGAGGAATAACGCGATGATGCTTAAAAGTCTTTTCATCGTTAATGATACTTTTCTTATTTGTCGAGTGAAATCATCTTGTAGTTCGTGGTGCCCATGCCAATCTTCTCACCCCATTCCACGATGTGAATGCCGTGTTGCCGTTCGATGCGTTGCTTCAGGGGATCGGGATTGTTATTTCCATCTTTCTTCACCTGATAGATGAGGTCGTAGGCGGCACGGTCACAGGCAATGGGGTCGATGGAAGCCACGATGCCAATGTCCTGAATCTCAGGAGCACGTGGGTGGGCATCGCAGTCACAGTCGATGGAGATGTTGTTGAGTACGTTGATATAGACAATGTTGTCTTTGCCGAACCAGTTGGCAACGGCCTGTGCGGCGGCTGCCATGCTCTCAAGGAATGCATCCTGTGGCTGGGTGTGTTGCCAAGCATCAGGCAGTTTGCTGGTCACACCGTGGGAATGAATGTAACCCTTGCCTGCCGAAGAGGCAAAACCAATGCTCTGGTTCTTCAGCACACCTCCGAAACCTCCCATCACGTGTCCCTTGAAGTGGGCGAGGTTGATACAGAAGTCGTAGTTGGCGAGGTGCTCACCCACGATGTCATACTTGAGCCAGGTCTTGTCCTGTACGGGGATGCGCAACTCGCCATACTCATCCATGATATCAACGGCAAAGAGGCTGTCGAACCCATGTTCGTGGATGGTCTCCCAATGCTTCGTCACGTCCTGTCGGCTTCCTCCGTAGGCAGTACAGCACTCAATGATGGTGCCGTTCACCTTGTCGACGAGGTTACGGATGAGTGTGGGTTTCAGGTAGTTGTTGCCACCGCTCTCGCCCGTGCTGATTTTCACGCCCACACGTCCGTGTTCCTTCACACCGAGTGCGTCATAGATTTTCACTAACGATTCAGGCGTGATTTCCTTCGTGAAATACACCTTGGCCTGCTGGGCGAAGCTCCCTATTCCGCAAAGGAATAGTGCTAACGTAACAAGTGTCTTTGTCATCATGTCGAATATTGAAAAGCGAACACGAATCTCTCGAATTTACACGCATGATTCGTGTAGATTTGTGAGGTTCGTGTTCGTTTAGGCTGGTTACTTCTTTATCTTATATATATAGAATGTACGTGCGGGAACGGTGATGCTCTGCTGGGGAGCCGTCACGGTGAGCGATGAGGTCTGAGGAATGATCTTCGTGGGTTCCTCAATGGTGTTCTCAGCCGTCAGGTTGTCGCTGTGGAACGTGATGAGCTGAGCCGTGTGGTCGCCCTTCATGCCCTTGAGGTTGAGGGTCACAGGCTGAGGCGTATCGCCCGTGTTCACCACCTTCACGATGACCTCGTTTGTGTTCTTGTCGAACACAGCCGATGCGAAGAGGTTGTCCTGGTCAGGATTGCCAGCCACAGCCTTGCCGTTCATGGTGAGGGTGAGCTGGTTGGTGCCCTTGTTCAGCGAGTAGAGCTGTTGCACATAGTAGGCGCAGGAGTTGAACTTGTTCAGGTTGTCGTACCAGATGGCATCAGGACGCCATTGCCAGCCTTCCACATGAGCGAAGAGGGGTGCGTATGTCGCCATCTCCACCACGTCGGCATTGCGCTCCAGACCCGTCATGAAAGCGGCCTCCATCAACGCAGCGTTGAAATGGTTCCACTTCTTGCCTGCTCCGTGACAAGCATATTCGCCGGCAAACACTTTCGGTCCCTTGCGAGGATAGCTGTCGTAGCGGTTGGCGCCACAGTTGCCCCAGCGCTGCTTGGCTGCGGGTGTGCCCAGGAACCACTCCTCATTGCGATAGTAGTGCTCATCCACGAGGTCAGCACCAATCTTGCGCATCTCAGGCCACAGATACTCGAACTCCTTGCCCTCAGAGTCAGGACCGCTGGTGCCCACAATCTTGATGTTTGGATATTGCTTGCGCACCTGCTCCACGAATGGCTTCAGGTTCTCAGGGTAGATGGAACCCCACTGCTCGTTGCCGATGCCCACATACTTGAGGTTGAAGGGGGCTGGGTGACCCATGTCGGCACGAAGCTTTGCCCATACGTTCTTGGCTGGGTCGCCGTTGGCAAACTCGATGAGGTCGAGCACGTCGTCGATGTAAGGTTGCAACTGATCCACAGGCACGTGAGCATCACTGCGGTTCGAACCATTCTGGAACTCACACGAAAGACCCACACTCACCACAGGCAGTGGCTCAGCGCCAATCTCCTCCGACAGCAGGAAATACTCGTAGAAGCCGAGTCCGTAGCTCTGGAAGTAGTCAGGGAAGTAACGATGCGTGAAGGTGTAGTGCCAGCGGTTCTCGTTCAACGGACGGTTCTCGACAGGCCCTACCGAGTTCTTCCATTGGTAGCGGGTTGCCAAATCTGTGCCCTCCACGATGCAACCACCAGGGAAGCGGAACACACCTGGGTGCAACTGCTCCAAGCTCTCAGCCAAGTCCTTGCGCATACCGTTCTCATGTCCCTTGTAGGTGTCGACAGGGAAGAGGCTCACGTGCTCCACATCAGTGGTCACCTTCGAGTCGCCCCACACCCTCAGATGCGCTTTCGCAAACGTCCGGCTGGGTTTGAGGATGGCTGTGTACTTCTTCCATTCTTTTCCACTTACTTCCACACTGCCGTTGCCCAACTTTTGGTCGTCGCCCATCGTGGCATTGTCCACGATGTCAATCCACAGTTTGGCTGTTCCACCATCGGGCACACGAGCCCAAACAGAGAAGCGATACTCCTCACCGCCCTTCACGCCCATGCCGAAGAAGCCGTGATTCTCAATCATCGTGTGCTTGTCACGATGTCCTGACGGAGCCAGTCTCACGTAGTGTGGGTTCTTGTTGAAAGGGCCATCGTCCTTCAGCGTCACCTTGCCAGAGATGTCCCATCCTGCAAAGTGGTTAGGAAACTCAAACGAGCGGTTCTTCACCAATTCGCCATACAAACCGCCATCAGCGGCGTAGTTGATGTCTTCGAAGAAGATACCATACATGGTTGAAGGAATCGCGCCACCCACCTTTGCCGTGTTCACGTCAAACGTGTGTGTTTGTGCCATCATGCTGCCGGCCATTGCCAGTGTGGCACACAATGAAATCATTTTCTTCATAAAGTTAGTCTTTATTCAGGTTAATACTTTTACAAATCTCGGCAAAGGTAACACTTTTTTTCTTGTCTGCAAAAGGATTGCGATAAAAAGGACAAAATGTAGGGTCGATAAACAAAAAAATGCGCTGCAAAAAGGTTAAAAAAGCAATGACTCAATGACTATTTCTTGGAAAACTGTTGGTGTGTTCAATAATTTTTTGTACTTTTGTGCCCGAAAAAGAAACCGAAATCATATTATCAACCACTAAAAACTAAATTCAACGTATGAAAAAGAACTTTTTGAGCCTTGCTGTCATGGTTGCAGCACTCACATTCGCATTGCCATCACAGGCACAAGTTAAATTCGGTATCAAGGAATGTTGACAACATCAGTCTGAAGGATATGAAGGCCAACGTCAGCGCCAAGAACCAGACTGGTTTCTTTGCTGGTGTCACTGCAGATGTGACCATTCCACTCGCCGGCCTTGGGGCTGATGTTGCCCTCCTTTATGACAACAAGGTCATTGGTGTGAAGGAAAACGGCGAAGAAGCCAACAAGACACTCCACTACATTGATTTGCCCATCAATGCAAAATACACCATCGGGTTCAGCACCTTGGTCAGCGCATATATTGCTACAGGTCCTCAATTCTCTTGGAACATTGGTGACAGAAATTGGCGTCCTGCCAACATCGATCAGGATTGGGAGCTGAAGAAGTCTGAGTTCTCTTGGAATGTAGGATGCGGTGTGACTGCCCTCAAGCATGTTCGCGTAGGTTACAACTTCAACATCGCCTTTGGCAAGACGGCAGAAATGACCTACACTGACGCGGCAGGCAAGATTGTGAAGGGTAAGCTCAGAAACAACACCCATCAGATTTCTCTCACTTATCTGTTCTGATGTTTGCTGACATCACACTCCCCATACCATTCGACAGCTTCACATACCTCGTTCCCTCCGACATGGAGTCTCGAGTGATGCGAGGCTGTCGAGTTGTTGTGTCCCTTGGCAAGAACAAGATCTATACGGGTGTGGTGTTACGTACTCACGACAAAGCCCCAGAAGGGGTGGAGATCAAGCCTATCTTAGAGGTGCTGGATGAACACCCTGTGGTGAACGAGCAGCAGTTCGCTTTCTGGCAATGGATTGCCAACTATTATCTTTGTCCCTTGGGCGACGTGATGAAGGCTGGATTGCCTGGAGCCATGAAACCCAAGGATGAGAAGGCGCTGAAGGAGTCCAGTCGCAAAAGAAAGGGGAAAGGAGCAGGGGACATGGAGCAAGAGGACACCCCAAGTTCCAACATTTCTCTTGCCTCCAGCTCCTTGCCCCTTGCCCCATTCTCTCCCGCTCAACAAACAGCCATGAACAGCATTGAAGAGGCGTTCCTCACCAAGAACGTCACCCTCCTTCATGGTGTCACCTCTTCGGGCAAGACCGAAATTTATATCCATCTTATTGATAAGTACTTGCGTCAAGGCAAGCAGGTGCTTTATCTTCTCCCCGAAATTGCTCTGACCACCCAAATCACAGAACGTCTCCGACGGGTGTTTGGCGACAGCATGGGGGTCTATCATTCCAAATTCACCGATGCCCAACGCCTCGATGTTTACAAACGTCAAGCCTCTTCCTTGCCTTACCAACTGATTCTGGGCGTTCGTTCCAGCATCTTCCTGCCCTTCCAAAACCTCGGACTCGTCATTGTCGATGAGGAGCATGAGCAGAGTTACAAGCAACAGGAACCAGCTCCACGTTACCATGCCCGCAATGCTGGCATTATGTTGGCGCACATGTTCAAGGCCAAAACCTTGTTGGGCACAGCAACACCTTCTTTTGAGGTCTATCATCTGGCACACAAGAATCGTTATGGTTACGTGCGACTCACCCAACGTTTCCGTGATATGCAACTGCCTACGATTGAGGTGGTGGACACCAAAGAAGCCAAACGCAAGAAGCAGATGAAAGGAGCCTTCTCACCCCGTCTCATCGAAGCGATGAAGGAAGCCCTCGAACGGAAAGAGCAAATCATCCTCTTCCAGAATCGTCGTGGCTTCTCCTCGTTCATCGAGTGCAAGACCTGCGGATGGGTGCCCCGTTGTCCGCATTGCGATGTCACCTTAACCCTCCACAAGAAGACCTCCACGCTCACTTGCCATTATTGTGGTTACACGGCTCATATCCCTGAACGCTGTCCCGCCTGCGAGGAGAACAAATTCATGGACATCGGCACGGGCACAGAGAAGATTGAGGAGCAAATCGCCCAAATCTTCCCAGAGGCGACCACCCTGCGCATGGATCTCGACACAACCAAGACGCGTGGTCAGTACGAGCGCATCATCAACGACTTCTCCACCCATCAAGCCGACATCCTCATTGGCACGCAGATGGTCACCAAAGGGTTGGACTTCGACCATGTGTCAGTCGTGGGCATTCTTGATGCCGACACCATGCTCAACCTGCCAGACTTCCGTAGTTATGAGCGCACCTTCCAAACGCTGAGTCAGGTGGCAGGTCGTGCTGGTCGCAACAACACGGCCGGACTGGTCATCCTCCAGACTCGTTCAGCCGACAGCGACATCATCCGCCAAATCACCCAAAATGACTACTGGCAGATGTTCTATGCCCAGATGACGGAGCGCCAACTCTTCCACTATCCCCCCTTCCGCCGACTCATCTATGTCTATCTGCGCCACAAGGACGACCATCTGTTGGAACACTTGGCCGATGAGATGGCACAACGTCTGCGTGCAGTCTTTGGCGACCGTGTGCTGGGTCCCGACCGACCTCCCATTGCACGAATCCAATCCCTTTACATTCGCAAAATCATGCTCAAGATGGAGTTGCAGGCCTCTGCGGACAAGGTGCGTCAAACCCTGATTGCTATCCAGCAGCAGATGCTCTCCTTGCCCATCGCCAAAAACCTCAATATCTATTACGACGTTGACCCGCTATAGACAAACGCACCCCTTTTTAGCACTCTTTTCATGTTTTTGTGCATTAAAAAGTCTTTATTTTATTGCCGATAGGAAAAAATGTCGTACCTTTGCAAACCAATTCGCAAACTAAAAACAATCAATACATTAACTTTATGAGTTTGAAAATCATTGTGCTCGCAAAGCAGGTGCCCGACACACGCAATGTCGGACCTGATGCGATGACTCCAGAGGGTACAGTGAACCGTGCAGCGCTGCCTGCTGTGTTCAACCCTGAAGATTTGAACGCCCTTGAACAGGCTTTGCGCCTAAAGGACGCTAACCCTGGTTCCACCATCACCATGCTCACCATGGGTCTGCCCAAGGCTGCCGAGGTGCTGAAGGAAGGTATCTATCGTGGTGCCGATGAAGGCATCCTGATTTCTGACCGTCCTCTTGGCGGTGCCGACACCCTTGCCACTTCCTACACGCTGGCTCAGGCCATCAAGAAGGTGGGCGACTACGACATCATCCTCTGCGGACGTCAGGCCATCGATGGTGACACCGCCCAGGTAGGTCCACAGGTGGCTGAGAAGTTGGGGCTCACCCAGATCACTTACACGGAGGAAATCCTCTCCCTCGACAAGGAAGCCAAGAAGATTGTGGCCAAGCGTCACATCGATGGTGGTGTCGAGACAGTTGAAGGTCCTCTCCCCATCGTGGTGACGGTAAACGGCTCTGCCGCTCCTTGCCGTGTGCGCAACGTGAAGCGTGTGTGGGCTAACAAGAACCGCGAGTTCACCACTTGGGGTGCTGCCGACATCGATGCCGATCCAGCACAGATTGGTAAGGCTGGTTCTCCCACCAACGTGAAGGCCGTGAAGAGCATTGTCTTCAAAGCGAAAGAAAACAAGACCCTCACTTCCTCTGATGCAGACGTCGAGAGTCTTATTGTTGAACTTATGGAAAGCAACACCATCGGATAATCATGAACAACGTATTTGTATATTGTGAACTTGAAGGCAACAAGGTTGCTGACGTAAGTTTGGAGCTTTGCACCAAGGGTCGCAAGCTCGCCAACCAACTCGGCGTTCAGTTGGAGGCTGTGCTCGTCGGAACAGGTCTCGATGGTGTTGAGAAGCAGGTCATTCCTTACGGTGTTGACCGCGTACACATCTTCGACGCTGAAGGTCTTTTCCCATACACTTCACTACCCCACACTTCTGCTGTGGTGAACCTCTTCAAGGAGGAAAAGCCTCAGATTTGCCTCTTGGGTGCTACCGTGATTGGCCGTGACCTCGGTCCTCGCGTGTCTTCCGCACTCCACTCAGGTCTGACAGCCGACTGCACCCAGTTGGAAATTGGTTCGTTCGACATGAAAGTGAAGGATGCTGAGGGCAACATGGTCGATAAGCACTACGAAGACCAGCTCTATCAAATTCGTCCGGCCTTTGGTGGTTCTATCATCGCCACCATCGTCAACCCAGAACATCGCCCACAGATGGCAACCGTTCGTGACGGTGTGATGAAGAAGGAAATCCTCGACGAGAACTACAAGGGCGAAGTCATCAAGCACGACGTGGCCAAGTACGTGCCCACTACTGACTATGTGGTGAAGGTGCTCGACCGTCACGTGGAGAAGGCTAAGCACAACCTCAAGGGCGCTCCCATCATCGTGGCAGGTGGTTACGGTGTAGGTGGTCCCGAAGGATTCAACCTCCTTTTCGAACTCGCCAAGGAGCTTCACGCAGAGGTGGGTGCCAGCCGTGCAGCTGTCGATGCAGGTTGGATTGACCACGACCGTCAGATTGGTCAGACTGGTACGACTGTCCGTCCAAAGGTGTACATCGCCTGCGGCATCTCTGGTGCCATCCAGCATGTGGCAGGTATGAAGGAGTCTGGTATCATCATCTCCATCAACAACGACCCCAACGCTCCTATCAACCAGATTGCCGACTACATCATCAACGGCACCATCGAAGAGGTTGTTCCCAAGCTGATCAAGTATTATAAGAAGAATTCGAAGTAAATAGCAGACCCTCTCCCCAGCCCTCCCCCATAATGGGGAGGGAGCCCATGCGGGGTGTTGGGGAACAAGCCGGATGGTCTCCCTATTACGGGGGAGATGTCCGAAGGACAGAGAGGGTCTTAAATAATAAACAAATATGGCTAATTCCTATACAGACGTTCCTGAGATTAAATTTCACATGGAACACCCTTTGATGAAACGCATCGTTGAGTTGAAGGAGAGAAATTACGCTGACTACGGTCAGTATGACTATGCACCCAAGGACTACGAGGATTGACAGCCTGCTCGAAATCACAGGCGACATCAATGCCAACATCATCAGTCCCAACTCCGAGGATGTGGATGCTGAAGGTCCTCACTGCGAGAACGGTCGTGTGCGCTATGCCAGCAAGACCTACGAGAACCTCGACGCCACCATCAAGGCTGGTCTCTGCGGCATGACGATGCCACGTCGTTACGGCGGCCTCAACCTCCCCAACGTGGTTTACACCGCTGCCAACGAAATCATCGCTGAAGGTGATGCAGGCTTCGAAAACATCTGGTCACTTCAGGATTGTATTGAGACCCTCTATGAGTTTGGCGACGAAGACCAGCGCAAGCGTTACATCCCACGTGTTTGTGCTGGCGAGACCATGTCGATGGACTTGACCGAGCCCGATGCAGGTTCTGACCTTCAGTCCGTGATGCTCAAGGCCACCTTCGACGAGAAGGAGAACTGCTGGCGCCTGAACGGTGTGAAGCGCTTCATCACCAACGGTGACGCCGACATCCACCTCGTGCTGGCTCGTTCAGTAGAAGGCACTCGCGATGGTCGTGGTCTTTCCATGTTCATCTACGACAAGCGCAACGGTGGTGTGAACGTGCGTCGCATCGAGAACAAGCTCGGTATCCACGGCAGCCCCACTTGCGAACTCGTTTATAAGAACGCCAAGGCTGAGCTTTGTGGCTCTGAGAAACTCGGTCTCATCAAGTATGTGATGGGTCTGATGAACGGTGCCCGCCTGGGTATCGCTTCTCAGTCAGTAGGTGCCGAACAGGCTGCCTACGAAGAGGCTATCAACTATGCCCGCGACCGTAAGCAGTTCGGCAAGGAGATCATCCACTTCCCAGCCGTTTACGATATGATTGCCCGCATCAAGGCCAAACTCGATGCAGGTCGTTCACTCCTTTACATGACTGCCCGCTATGTGGACATCTACAAGTGCCTCGACGACATCTCCAAGGAGCGCAAACTCACTCCAGAAGAGCGTGACGAGTTCAAGAAGTACAGCAAGCTTGCCGATGCCTTCACGCCACTCGCCAAAGGTATGAACTCAGAGTTTGCCAACGAGTCTGCATACGACTCCATCCAGGTGCACGGCGGTTCAGGCTTCATGCTCGAGTACAAGTGCCAGCGTGTCTATCGCGACGCCCGCATCATGTCCATCTACGAAGGCACCACTCAGCTCCAGACCGTTGCAGCCATCCGCTACATCACCTCTGGCTTCTATGCCAACGTCATCAAGGACTTCGAGGCAGAACCCGTCGCACCTGAGTATGCTGCCTACGCTGAGCGCATCAAGGCAATGGCAGAGAAACTCGCCCAGAGCATCGAAAAGGCCAAGGAGCCAGGCAATCAGGACTTCCTCGACCTCTGCGCCCGCAAGCTCTACGAGATGACCGCCTACGTCATCATGTGCCATCTCCTCTTGCAGGACACCCAGCGTGCTCCAGAACTCTTCGGCAAGTCCCTCGTGGTCTTCATGAACTATGCCGAGAGCGAAGTCTCCAAGCACTTCAACTACATCAGCCGTCTCGACGTTGAGCAGTTGAACAGCTATGTGCAGGAGTAATACACATCAATATACATGACAAAGGTTGCCTACGATCATTCGCAGGCAACCTTTTTTGTGTTTAGAGTATATAGTTTAGGGTAACTCTTGCTGAGGACGGAAAGCTGACGCGATGCACGCTGGTAGGGCATCAAATGGAAAGGGAAGGTTGCACGGAATGTGCAGCCTCCCCCTTGTATTCTCTCCACGAGCGTTTTAGTCGCTTTGCTTCATAGTTCCATGTTAGGCCTCATCACATCATGACATTGGGTGGTGTGCATCTTCGAGAGGGTGTAGATGGCCGTTCTGTGTCGGAAAGGGTGAAGTCTCACTTGTGCTGTCATTGTATTGGCACTCAGTACCAGAATGGACAGCGCTGATAAGATAGTTTTCTTCATTGGTTTTTATGTTTATGTTGTTAGGTAAAAGTTCAGCGTTCAGCTTTTCCTCCAGAAGCTTCGGGTGAAAAGAATCATGATGGGGAAGATCTCGAGACGGCCGATGAGCATGAGGAAGGAGCAGACGACTTTGGCAAAGGGCGTCAGGATGGCCCATGAGTGGACAGGACCATAATAGCCCATGCCTGGCCCTACGTTGCTGAGGCTCGACATCGCTATGCCAAAGGCTTCGTAGTAGTCGAACTCAGGGTGAATCTCGTTGGGGCTCACTCCGCCTAAGGCCAAGACGAAGGCACCCAAGAAAAGGGAGCAGACGAAGAGGGTGACGAAGCCCATGAGGGTCTGCACCACTTTTGTGGGCACGATGTTGCCATTCATGCGCACAGGGGTGAGGGCTCGTGGATGGAGGATGTGGGTGAACTCGTTCTTCAGCACCCGATAGATGATGCTGAGTCGCACGCACTTGAAACCACCGCTGGTACTGCCTGAACTGGCTCCTGCAAACATGACGAAGAGTAAGACGGGCATCAGCTGCACAGGCCAGAGGGTGTAGTCGTAGGTGGCTAAACCTGTGGTGGTCTGCAGGGAGATGACGGTGAAGAATGACTGCCGAAGAGCCAATTCCACATCATGAAGAGGGTCTTCGAACATCAGGAAGAAGGCACAAATCAGCGAAGCGCCCACCACGATGATGAGATAAGCCTTCAGTTCGGCATCGCCAAAGAACTTCTTGACCTTCCCTTTCAGGATGGTATAATATATTAATGTATAGTTGATGCCAGAGACGAACATGAAGAAGATGAGCACATACTCGATGGCTGGCGATCGGTAGAAGTCGTGCAGAAGGTCGGAATGGGTGCCATAACCGCCTGTGGCTGTGGTGCACATAGCGTAGTTGACGGCATCGAAGGCATCCATCCCGCAAATCATGAGGGAGACGATGCAGAGGAGGGTCAGAGCCACATAGATACCACCAATCCAGCGTGCTGTCACAGAGATGCGAGGGTGCACCTTGTCGTGAAGTGGCCCTGTGGCTTCGGCAGCAAAGAGTTTCACTTCGCCCACACCAAAAGCTGGCAGGATGGCGATGGTGAAGAAGACGATGCCGATACCGCCTATCCATTGGGTGAGACTGCGCCAGAAGAGGATGCCACGAGGCATCTTGTCGAGGTTGTCGATGATGGTGGCTCCTGTGCTGGTGAAGCCCGACATCGTCTCGAAGAAGGCGCTGGCCATATCAGGCACATGGTTGCCCAGCATGAAAGGCATCATGCCGATCAGCGTAAAGATAATCCATACGAGGGACACCACGATGTAGCCGTCCTTTCTGCCCATCTTCTTGCCGGCATTCATGCCCAAGAGCACGCCTGCGATGCCTAACACCAAAGCGATGAGGATGGGGGGGATGAACTCCTTGATGCCCTCGTCGTAAAGCCAACTGACCACCTGGCACAGCATCATGAGTCCTACCTCGATGAAGAGGAGAAATCCCATGATTTTTGCTATGAGTTTCCAGTTGACCACCTTATTTGAAGTATTTATCCAGTTTTCTGAGCGTGTTGCCTGTGCAGAAGACCACAACCTTGTCGCCTTCCTGCAATTGGGTGGCACCGTTCACCAGCATGGAGATGCCGTCGCGCGACATGCCTCCGATGTTGACGCCGTAGGGGAAAGAGAGTTCCATCACCTTCTTCTTGGTCACTTTCGAACCAGGCTTGACCACAAACTCAGCCACATCGGCATTGCCAATGGTCAGCATCTTCACGTTGTCCACATCGCCCTTCAGCAACATCCGGTAGATGTGGCTGGCGGCAATCATCTTCTTGTTGATGATGGTGCCGATGTCCAGCTCGTCGGCCATATCGAAGTAGTCAAGATTCTCCACTTGGGCGATGGTCTTTCGGATGCCCCTGCGTCTGGCAGCCACACAGGCCAGAATGTTCTGCTGGTCGTTGTCGGTCAGCGCAATCAGGGCTTCCATGCTTCCGTAGCCTTCGTCGTTCAGCAAGTCCACATCATAGCCCTCGCCTTCCAGAATCATCGTCTTGGGCGCTACAATCGATTGCAGTTCCTCCGTTCGCTTGGAGTCCGGCTCGATGATTTTCACGCTGTCGTGGATGTCGGCCAATTCCCAACTGGCTCGCACGGAGAGTTTGCCTCCTCCGATGATGACACTGTTGTCCACAGAAGGATAGTCGTCCTTGCCTGTCAGATGGCGCAATTCAAGCAGGTTGTCCTTGGTGGTCATGAAGAACACGAGATCGCGCGGCAGAATCTTCTCGTCACCATTCGGGCTGATGGTCTCGCCGTCACGCTTGATGGCCACCACGTGGAAGTTGTGTCCGTAAGACACACCAATCTCCTTCAGCGTGTGTCCCACCAAACGGTTGTCGTAGTTGATGATTTCTTTCTCGAGGAGCGGGTGTGCATCGTGCATCTTCACGCTCAGCAGGAGCAGTTCGCCGTTGTTGAACTCCCACATCTGCCTCACCCAGCTGTATCGCGAACTCGCCTTGATGTCCTCAGCGGCCAGCAGTTCAGGATAGATAAGCGACTCGATGCCCATGTTCTTGAACAGCGTCAGGTTTTCAGGCTTCATGTATTCGTAGTTGTCCACACGAGCCACCGTCTGCTTGGCGCCCATCTGCTTGGCCAACATGGCACACGTGAGGTTCTCGCTCTCGTTGGGAGTGACAGCGATGAAGAGGTCGGCCTTGTTCACCTCGGCATCCTTCAATCCCTCGATGGACGTGGGTTGTCTCAGCAACGTCATGATGTCCAACTCGCTGGTCAGGCGAATGAGATTCTTCTCCTTCGCGTCAATCAGCACCACATCCTGATTGTCGTTTGACAACATTCGTGCCAAATAAGTGCCTACAGCACCTGCACCTGCAATGACTATCTTCATGATAATTTGACTAATACATTTGCAATCCCCTCGGCATCCATTCCACATTGTTTGCGCAGTTCGGCCACCGTTCCGTGCATCACAAATCGGTTGGGGATGCCGATACGTGTCACCTCCATCTCATAGTGGTGGTCGGCAAAGAACTCCAGCACAGCACTACCCAATCCGCCTGAGATGACACCATCCTCGACGGTCACCACCTTCTTGAACTTCTTGCCCACTTCGTGCAGGATGTCCTCATCGATGGGCTTCAGGAAGCGCATATCGTAGTGGGCATAGTACATCGCCCCTGATGCATTCTCGTTCAGCGCCTTCAGTTCAGCGATGGAGATGGCCTTCTCAGCCTCCACACCTATCGGACCAATGCTCAGCACGGCGACATTCTCACCGTCCTTCAGCTTTCTGCCCTTGCCCACAGGAATCTCTTCCAGCTCACATTGCCAATCGATCGTGTTGCCCCTGCCTCGTGGGTAGCGGATGACGAACACACCCTTGTCGGGCAGTTGAGCCGTGTACATCAGTCGCCTCAGTTCTGGTTCGTCGTATGGCGAAGCGATGGTCAGGTTGGGGATGGGACGCAGGAACGCCATATCGAAGGCGCCATGATGGGTCGAGCCATCCTCGCCCACCAGTCCTGCACGGTCGAGACAAAGCACCATGTTGAGGCGCATCGTGGCCGCATCGTGGATGATGTTGTCGTAGGCACGTTGCATGAACGACGAGTAGATGTTGCAGAACGGCATCATCCCGTCCTTGGCCAGTCCGCCAGAGAACGTCACCGCATGCCCCTCAGCAATGCCCACATCAAATACCCTCTTGGGCATCGCGTTCATCATGATGTTCATAGAGCAGCCTGTCGGCATCGCAGGTGTCACACCCACAATCTTCTCATTCTTCTGAGCCAGTTCGAGGAGCGTCTTTCCAAACACATCCTGGAACTTGGGTGGATGAGGCTTGTCGTCTTGGGTGGTGATGCGTTCGCCTGTGTCGGGGTCGAACTTGCCTGGTGCATGCCAGATGGTCGCATCCTCCTCGGCAGGCGCATAGCCATAACCCTTCGTCGTGTGGATGTAGAGCAGCTTGGGACCCTTCATCTCCTTGATCACTTGCAGAACCCTCACCAGCTCCAGCACATCGTTTCCCTCAGCGGGGCCGAAGTAGCGGATGTCCATACCCTCAAAGATGTTCTTCTGCCGAGCCAGCACCGACTTCACGCTGTTGTTGAAGCGGATGAGCCCCCTGCGACGCTTCTCGTTCAGGATACCCCACCCAAACAGCTTCTGCGAAACCTTATACCTTATATTATTATAAGTAGTGTTCGTGGTGAGTTGCAAAAGATACTTTCGCATGCCACCCACACTACGGTCGATGCTCATGTTGTTATCGTTCAACACAATCAGCATGTCATTGGGCGTGCTGGCCGCGTTGTTGATGCCCTCGAAAGCCAATCCGCCACTCATCGCACCGTCGCCAATCACAGCCACCACCTTCCTGTTCTCGCCCTTCAGCTTAGCCGCCACAGCCATACCCAATCCAGCCGAAATCGAATTGCTGGCATGTCCACAGCAGAACGTGTCGTACTCACTCTCGTCGGGGTGAGGGAAAGGCTTCAGCCCGTTCAGCCTGCGGTTGGTGCAGAACAGGTCGCGCCGACCCGTCAGAATCTTGTGTCCGTAGGCCTGATGCCCCACATCCCACACAATACGGTCGTAAGGCGTGTTGAACACATAATGCAACGCCACCGTCAGTTCCACCACACCCAGGCTCGAAGCCAGATGGCCAGGGTTCATCGCCAGCTCCTCAATGATGTCACGCCTTAGTTCGTCACACACAGCAGGCAATTCCTCTACCTTCAGCTTGCGCAGATCAGCGGGGAAATCTATCTCCGGCAGGTACCTATATTCGTTATTCTCTCCCATAAAAGATGTAAAAAGCATGCAAAGGTACGGAAAAAAGTGAAAAGTGAAGAGTGAAACGTAAAAAATTTCTGTTTTTCACTTTCATTTTCCATTTTTCACTTTCTCTTTCTCAATTTCCCTCTTTCTTTCGCATTTTTTATACTTTTAACCATTTTTGTTGTTTTTTAAGCCCCATTTTGTCCTATTTGTATCTATCATTACCCCATTTGTCATTTTTCATGCTTGAAAACATACAACATATTGAAAAAGGTCGTACCTTTGCAGCGGTTTTCATAAGAGGGGAATCCGAAAACCTCTTCAACCATAACAAATCAAAAGAGTAGGACACAACTAATTTAACTTTAATTAGAAAGATTATGAAAAAGATTTTACTTACAGCTCTCGTAGCAGTTGCTTCTCTCGCAGCTAACGCACAGGTTTGGATTGGTGGCGAAGTTGGTTTCAGCGCAACTAAGACTTCTATCGACGGTGAAAAGTTCGGCGCAGCCGCTAACTTCAACCTTCTTCCTGAGATTGGTTACACTATCAACGACAAGTTCGACATCGCAATGACTATCGGTCTTGCTCACAGAAATGGCAATGGTGACTACTATGCAGGAAGCAACAATTTCGAAAACTTCGATGGCATGCTCGATGACGTGAACCGCAACGCTTTCACTATCAACCCATACGTTCGTTACAAGTTCGCTAAGACTGGTGACTTCACTTTCTTCGTTGACGGTGGTTTCTCTTACACTATGATTCACTACAGCCACGTGGATGACAACGGCAACCAGTGGGCTCTCGGCTTCAAGCCAGGTATCGCTTACAACCTCACTGAGAAGGTTAGCCTCGTTGCACACATCGGTGACCTCGGTTACGCTTTCTACAAGAGAGGCGACGTGAAGAGCAACACCTTCGACATGGGCATCAGCAACAACATCTCTTTCGGTGCTTACGTAAGCTTCTAATCTTTAGATATATACATTCAACTAAGGGAAGGTCAGCAATTTGCTGGCCTTCTTTCGTATTTTGCCCCAATATCCATAAAAAACTAGGCTCTTATGGGAAATTCGGAAGGAATCCAAGCAAAACAGGGCACACAATCTTGTGGGAATGGAAAATAGTCCGTACCTTTGTGGGGAATAGAGAAGAAACCATGCAGGAGACGCTTCGAGGCATTGTTTTGCGGACGGTGAAGTATGGCGACAATTCACTGATTGTTGATCTCTTCACGGAGAATCATGGACGCCAGTCGTTCATGACCTCCATAACGCGTGCCAAGCGTTCCGTCAGGAGCGTGTCGTTCTGGCAACCCCTGTCGATGGTGGAGTTCAGCACGGAATTGAAACCCAATGCAGGGAAACTCCCTCGTCCCAACGATGTGCGCACCTATTATAATTATACCGACCTGCCCTTCTCGCCCATCAAGTCCACTTTGGCACTCTTCCTCTCCGAGTTTCTCTGTGCCAGCCTGCGCGAGGAGAAGGAGAACCAACTCCTCTACCACTATATCGAGTCCTCCCTCCAGTGGCTCGATTTGGCCAGCGAACCAACCTCCATCGCCAACTTCCATCTCGCCTTCCTCATGCACCTCAGCCGTTTTATCGGCATCTATCCCAACTTAGACTTGAACTCTCAACTGTCAACTGTCAACTGTCAACTCTATTTCGACCTTCTCGCTGGCACTTATTGTGACCATCGCCCCTCCCATCCCCATTTTCTCCAAGGACAAGAAGCACAAAACCTTCCCACCCTTTTCCGCATGAACTATCCCACCATGCACCTCTTCCGACTCTCCCGTCGCGAACGCCAACGCATCCTCCAAGTCCTCAACACCTACTACCGTCTCCACGTCCCCCAATTCCCAGAACTCAAATCCTTGGAGGTCTTACAGGAGTTCTATTCATGAAGGCCATTAAAAGACCTTAAAAGTGTGGGGGCTTCTGTGAAAGAAAAATAAAATAGTTGCGAGGACGGAAGAGAAGCCCTAACTTTGTGGCGGTTTTCATGAAAAGAGAGATGAAATCGCTATATACATATCTATTATGTGTGGTATCCTGCTGGATGTGGGGAACGGAGATGAATGCCGTTCCGTTGCCACAGTCGAAGCCCGTACACATCGAAGTGAGGCACCATTGGGACATGAGCCGAATGATGTACTTCTGGCTGACTGACCTCTACACGAAGGAGGAGAAGAAAATCCGTTCAGCACCTTGGGGGCAAGGAGTTTCTGTGCTCGATTTCGACCTCTACCACCCCTTGTATGGCGAAATCATCCCTGCCAGCAACCAGCGCATTCCTTTTTATGTGGAGCCAGGCGACACGCTCATCATCCGTCTGGAGAAGAACGGCAGAGTGGAGGCGTATGAGCGGAAGGATGGCCGTCAGGTGAAGTACAAGAACCTCCTGTTGCACGACATCAGCAATCGGCAGTTCTACACAAAGGAGGACTTTGCGGAGGACAAGGAGCACCATCTTTTCCCTGAGTTTGTGGTGCAGGTGAAGGAGAAGATGCAGGTGGCGTTGGACAGCGTGAACCATGTGGCCGACCGCTACGATTTCTCTGCCGAGGAACGGAACCTGGCGCGATGCAACGTGCAGATGCAGTTTGCGCTGTGGATATTCGAGTATGCGCCGATGAAGACCTCCGAACTCCTTGCCTACGCCAGCCATCATGAGGGCGGTTGGCAGAGTCTGCCTGAGCAGGACAGGGAAATCTCAGCCATTCAGGACGTGGCCAACTATGGGTTTGTGGGCGAGATGAATCCAGACGACAGCACTTATCTGGCCTCAAAATACTTTCCTGCGTTCATTCAGAGTTATGAGCATACGCAGGTGCTCAACTACGACCAGTATCTCTATGCCGGCACGTCTGCTGACGATGTGGCACGCATGGACTCAGCTTTTGTGGCGAAGGACTTGGCCATCACCCATCACGACCGCCCCTCGCTCTTCATGGACATGGCGATGACGCGTCGTCATGTGGAGATTCCAGCTCCCGTTGACGATGGGAGCATCCATTTGCAGGAGGTTCAGGTGATGGGCACAAACCTCGAGCAGTTCTACCGTGTGTTCGGCAAGGGCGAGTACAATCCCCAAGAGGTGGTGGAGAAAGCCTGGGCGCACGACGTGAACCTGAAAGGTCCCATCTCCTCGCTCATCAACTGGAAGAAAATCCACAACTACAAGCGTGCCAAGAAGCTCATCAAGCAGTACGGCGCCGACGATGCCGAACGCGAGGCGCTGATGAAGGCTTGGGAGCAGACGCAAAAGAAATGAAAAAAACAATCAGCCCAATCACCCCGAAGGGGCTTGTTTTATAAGAACAAGTTCCTTCGGAACGATTGAACTGATTCTTATTTATTGCTTGCATCGCGTCAGCCCTCCCCCTTCGGGGGTCGGGGGGCTCCAAACGCCAGATACATTCCTTCCTCCACTTCGCTGCGGTTGATGTCCTTCAGCTTGCAGCCGTTCTCCACACAGGCCATTGCCATGACGAAGTCTATGGCTTCTTCCTGCTGGTCGTGGTAGGGTGCGTTGGCCACGATGGTGTGGGTCTCTGGGAGATTGCCCATCAGTTCGCAGACCCTGCGCGTGTAGGCTTGTGGGTCGTTCTTGCCGTCGCCCTTGGGTGCCCAGCGGTTGATGATCTGACGGATGCTCCAGACGTTGTGCTTGCGGTTGTAGGTGTTGAGTGTGATGAAGACAGAACGGTAGCCGTGAAAATTAAATAGAGGCAAAAATTAAAAGATAAAGGTTATTGGTTAATGGTTATTGAAGCCGGTACCCCCGAGCTGACGAGCCGGTGGCTCAAAGGCGTTGAGGCCGAACCTCAAAGGCGTTGAGGCGGTAGCTCAAAAAAAAGAAAAAATTCGCGCGAAAATAGGCGGGACGCGGGCACCCGATGTAGCTGTCCGCACAAGTCAAATTTATACACTTCATCTCATTCATTTACCAATATCTTCCCGTCCTCTGTTATTCCTTCTGCGCTGATGTACATTTCCTGACAGGTTGAGTTGTTGAAGAACTCCACCTTGGCCTTGCCATTCGCATCCGTCTTGATGTCGGGGTTCCAATAGAGGGTGCGACGGAAATCCTGTTGTGGGGGGAGTCCGCCAGAATAGTGGGGGACATAAAAGGTGGCAGGTTTGTTGCATCCCATCAGATTGATGTAGCGTCCCTCGACAAAGCGTTCCCCATTTTGAGGGTATTTCTTCAGGTTGATGTAGCCAACCGTGACCATCGGAGAAGGTGTGCCGTTGAGATAAACCAAGTTTTCCGGGTAGACATAGTCGTAACAGGTGGGACGGCGGGGCAGGTCGGTGTAGATTTCCACGCTGTCTATGCGGTGCATGAAGGAGTATTTCTTCCAATAGTCAGAGTACCTTTGGGCATCCGGAGGAAATGGAGAGACATAGTGCCCGTCGAACATGGTGCCGACGTGAGCAATTTTGCCTGCGAATGTCCGTTGCACGATTTGGCCTTCCAAATAACCGAGGATGCTCCCCATGCTGTAGTTCTGGTTGGTGAAGAGGTATTCGTCGTCGTAATGGGCGTTGTCCCAATAGCTGTTCAGGAAATCATTGAAATCGTAGGAGAGAGTGGGACGGAGAAGACTCATCCTTTTCTTCCTTTTCTTCGATTTGACGACAACTTCTTCCAGACGGATGGAACTCTCGTCTTTGGGGTCGATGCCCTCTGTCAGAGCAGGTGAGTTCATCTCATACCAACTGTACTGCCGAGCGGTCTTGGGGAAGAAATCATCCAGTTTGATCATGATGTGTGGGTCGTGCAGTTGTTTGTCATAGCGGTAACGTCCCAATTTCTTCGCATAAAACCCTGACAGTTGCAGAATCCCCTCCCCACGGAACGGTTCATAGACGATGCGGAACCTGCCCAGAGAATCTGCATACATGGAGCCTCGGAACTGGTAGGTTCGTTCTTTCAGCACAGCATCATACACGCTATCATCCTTCAGATAGAGGTAAGCGAACAGGGCTTTCTTTTCCCCTGCTTTCCGCCAAATTCGGGACTGGAGGTCATACATCCTGCCTGAGATGGAAGGTTGCTTCTCTATCTCATAAGTGAACACTCGTTGGGATGGTTGGTAGTCCCATGCGTATCGGCTCCACCCCTGCACCATCATGAGCAAATCGAGCGCCTTCCGTTTCTCGGCGTCTGTCTGTTGGAGATACCACGCAGGATGTTCCACAAACCCTGTGATGTCCGACTGGAGCAGCAACTCCGTCATGATGTCCCCATCCTGATAACTATCCATCCGCCGCTTCTTGTCTGTCACGGCCAAGGAGAAGGACTGGTTGGGAAACGCTGCGCCCCAATCGATTTCCAAAGTGACCTTTCCACAGGGCTTCAGCCGAGAAGGTTCGCAGGAGATGTGGCAACGCGACACATACGCTTCCGTCTTGTCGATAAAGACTTTCCTCGACAGCAGGATGCCCCCTTTGCTGTCCATGAGCACGACCTCATTCACGCCTCCTCTCAGGCTGTCGATGGAAACGCTGCATCGAGTCTCTTGCGTGTTGGCAGGAACAGGAAAAGCCTGTTCTTCCACGCCTCTGCAGAAGACACGGAGCGTCTTTTCGTCCATTTCCCCAAACAGCGTATTCCTGACCACGATGTCAAGCTGGTTCTCACGGATGTCGGCTCTCAGCGTGTAGCCCTTCTCGTCGATGTGCTTGACTTCCTCCGTAAAAACAGAACCCTCCCATTCGAAGCGGACTTGATACTGATGCCCTTGGTGTGGCGTGAACTCAAACAGTCCACGTCCTGCATGTTCGCTTCTGATTCTCTGCACAGGCGTTTCATCCTCTAATAAGACACCACTGAGCTGGAGCGGAGCCGTCTCTTCGTTGAATAGTTCGAAAGCCACTCTGGCAGGCAGCCCATACACCATGTGTCCTCCCTCTGGATAGAATCGGATGTTGCATCTCGGCAAAAGGTATTCAATGGAGTAATCCCCCGCAGTCATTTTGAGCGGAATCTCTGTGGAAGGAAGTCCGCTCCTGTCGTCCAGACGCTCATAGAGAGGAAGAACTTTCGAGAACAGGGTCTGCTCGCCCCAGTTCAGCATCCATTTCGTATAGGCTCTGATTTCATGGAACCCCGGAAACAGACGGTCGGAGGTTGCCACTTGTCCCGAAGCCTGTCCCAAAGAGTCCAGCAGCAGCTGCTGACGTTCCACAAGATAGCCTTGCTCATTCAGAAACTCCACATAGAGCAGACGGCTCATATCCGTGGGGCGATGGTCATCAGCCCTCACGACATAAGCCTTATACCAGATGGTGTCGCCCGGATAATACCAATTCCCATCCGTATGCAGATACACCTTCTCCTGTGGCACCACCCTGCTGAAGTCCTTTGCCTGCAGGAAGTCAGACGGCACGTTCTTTACCTCCCCACTCTGCTGAGCATGGAGAAGAGAGGCCAAAGCCATCAAAAGCAGTACGTATCGGAGCCTACGCGTTGCGCAAAAATGATAAGCCACCATCGGCTTATCTTGCCGCAACGTACTTGTGGAGCGTTTCACGCACGGCTCCCTGACCGGCATAGAGCTCCTTGACCATACCCTCAATCTGTTCGCCGAGACCTGCGTCGTAGAGGTTGACGCCAAAGACATCGGCACGGGAATAGAGATCCTTCAGGCAGGAGTAGTCCTGATCGGGCTTGCCCACTTCGAGCGGCGCCACGATGGCCTGCAGTTCGGCAAGCATGGGGTCGGGCGATGGCGTGAAGGGACGGCAATTGTCGTCGAGACCCTTCAGATAGCGGGCATATCCAGCGAGGGTGAGTGGGATGAGGACAAGGTTGGACTTGTCGAGTCCACGTGCCAGATACTTCTTAATGGTCTCGCCGAAGCGGATGGGGAGCTTCTGGCTGGTGTCCATGGCGATGCGCTGTGGAGCGTCGGGCATGAAGGGGTTGGGCAAACGGCGGTTGATGACTGCTCCGATGAACTCATAGGGGTTCAGCACGCCCGGGTCGGTGACCACTGGCATGGCCTCCATGTAGCCTATCTTCTGGATGAAGGCGCGCAGGTCGGCGTCGGCCATCTCGGCAGAAATCAGCGTGTAGCCGAGCATGCAGCCGTAGATGGACATGGCGGTGTGGAGCGGATTGAGACAGGTGGTCACCTTCATGGTCTCCACCTTATCAACCGTCTCGCGAGTGGTGTAGAGGGCTCCGCCAAGGTCGAGCGGCGGACGGCCATTGGTGTAGTTGTCTTCGATGACGAGGTACTGCACTTCTTCGGCATTGACGAAGGGCGCTGTGAAGGTGTGACGCTCCGTCTCGATGTAGTCGTTGTCGTCGAAGCCGTCCTGAGCAAGCATCTCCTTCACCTTCTCGTGGGGACGAGGGGTTATCTTGTCAATCATCGACCAGGGGAAAGTGATCTTGGTCTCGTCTTTCAGGTAGTCGAGGAAAGCGGATGGCACGAGTCCATCGGCCACCCAGCGCTCTGCGTAGGCGAAGACACCGGCCTTCACCTTGTCGCCGTTGTGGGAGCAGTTGTCCATCGACTGGACGGTGAGAGGCAATTTCCCTGCCTGCCAACGCTCAAGGAGGAGGGCGCAGACCTTACCCATAGCGAAGACGGGTGAGAGGCCACGTGCGAGGTCGGCCTCGTTGTAGGTGTAGCCCTTCTCGGTGATGGTGAAGGATATCATCTGGAGGGATGGGTTCTTGAATATCTCGACGAGGCGAGCCCAGTCGGGGAACTGCGGGTCGGCCTTGAGGGCTTCGGTGACAGAGGCGATGACCTTCTTCTCGATGGTGCCCGTAGATTGGAGCGAAACAAGGAGCGAAAGGTTGTTGTAGGGAGTATATGCCTTGTCGATGACCTCGAAGTCGAAGGTCTCAGCCACGATGACGCCACGGTCGTACTTGCCAGTGTTGAGCGCGTCGTTGAGGATGGCAGCTGGGAAAGCGCGGAAGATGTTGCCTCCGCCAAAATGTACCCATGTGGGGTGGTCGTGTGTCTTCTGACGCACGGCCTGGATGTCAAACTTGGGAAGCTGGTAGCCTTTGGTCTCCCACTCTGCGGCATTGTAATTGCCTGAGAAAATATCGTTGAGTTTCATTGCTTTTTTCGTTATATCGTTATGACGTTATTTCGTTATCACGTTATATCGTTATTACGACCTGTATCCCTTAATCAAAGAAACCTGGTTGCTTGTATTTGATGCCTAATTCTCTGTCGACGGTGGCGAGGATGCCCTGCACCTGTCCAAGGGCGAACATACGTCCGAGGAGGGTGTAGCCGGCATTGTGGCCGTGGCTCGACTCGTCCATGAAGCCACCGGGCTCGTCCGTAAAGGTCATGCCATGATCGACACGCATGGGGAGGTTGGGGTTTTCCTGCTCGAAGATGCGGCAAAGCTCGATGATGTCGGCACGTCCGCCCAGGTGAGAAGCCTCCGTGAAGTCGCCGTTGGGGAAGATGTGGCAGGAACGCAGATGGATGAAGTGGGTGCGTGAAGCGAACTTCTTGGCCATCTCAACGACGTTGTTGTAGGCTCCGGCAGAGAGGGAACCGGCACAGAACGTGAGACCGTTATGCTTGTTGGGCACGGCGTTGAGGAACCACTCGATGTCCTCTTCTGTGCGGACGATGCGTGGCAGGCCGAGCACCTCAATTGGTGGATCGTCAGGATGCACACACATGTTCATCCCATACTCCTCGCAGGTCGGCATGATGGCCTCCAAGAAGTACTTCATGTTGGCACGGAGCTGAGACTTGTCGATGCCCTTGTAGAGGTCGAGGAAATCGCGGAACTTCTGGATAGGTGCTTCATCGTTCTCACTGAAGTTGCCAGACACGAAACCTTGCGTCTTGATAATGATGTTCTCCACGAGCTTGTGGTCTTTCTCAGGAGTCATCGTCTTGGCCAGTTCGTCGCACTCAGTAATCACGCTACGGCCTTCGCCCCAACCCTCTGGGAACTGGAACTTCTCCCACTCCTCACGGGCACCTTCACGCTTCAGGATGTAGATGTCGAAGTAGGCAAACTCTGCATAGTTGAAATAGAGGTTCGTCGAACCGTTGGGGTTCTCGTGGAAGAGGTCGGTACGAGCCCAATCGAGCACGGGCATGAAGTTATAACAGATGCAATGGATGCCCTCGGCAGAGAGGTTGCGCAGGCTCTCCTTATAGACCTCAATCTGGTGGTCGCGGTCAGGTCCTCCATACTTGATGGTCTCCACCACTGGCAGGCTCTCCACCACGCTCCAGCGCATTCCATAACTTTCGATGTATGCCTTCAGGTCGTGAATCTTCTCACGAGTCCACACTTCGCCCAGAGGCACGTCGTGCAGGGCAGTCACGATGCCCTCCACACCAATCTGTTTCAGCATGGCAAGCGTAATCTTGTCCTTCTTGCCAAACCAACGCCATGTTCTTTCCATATTATTTTAGTTTAGAGATTAGAGTTTAGTGTTTAGAGTTTTGCCCTATGTGTGGGCAGGTGCAAAGTTAGGGAAAAATATTCAGATAGACTTCCTTTCCTGTATCATTTTTGTTTAAAGTAGTTCCAAAAGTCCCCATTGGAAGCACAGAGTGCACAAAGATGGACGCTTAGAATTGGAAATAGATGAAGGGCTGGACATCGGAGGACTTGATTTGGATGACCACCCAAACGAGGAGAACGATGAGGAGTGCCTTGACAACCAAAGGACTGCGAGTGACGAGTGTCTTGGCCTTGTCGGAGAGGAACTCAGGCGTGAAATGGAGCACATAGCCCAAGAGCATCAGGAAGGCAACAGCCTTGTAGGAGGTACACCACTGGAGGAAAATCTGGGGCTCAAACTTGAACCAAATCTGATGGAAGACCTGCTCAGCAATGCCGAAGGAAGGAGCACGGAAGAGTACCCACAGGGCAGCGACAAGGTGGAAGGTCAGCAAACCACCGATAAGAGTTGAGAGTTGAGAGTTGAAAGTTGAGAGTTTCGGGTTGGGGTTATGCTTGCTCGGCAAATAGGTAAGCGGACTGATGGCGGGGAAGATGGTGTGCCATATCTTGTCGAGACAGAGGAGGAGTCCGTGGATGCCACCCCAAAGGATGAAATTGAGAGAGGCTCCATGCCAGAGTCCACCCAGGAGCATCGTCATGAGGAGATTGAAGTACTGACGGATTTTTCCGTGGCGATTGCCTCCAAGAGAGATGTAGAGGTAGTCCTTGAGCCAAGAGGAGAGGCTAATGTGCCAACGGCGCCAAAACTCAGTAATGGACTTGGACTTGTAGGGGCTGTCAAAGTTCTTGGGAAACTGGAATCCGAGCAGGAGGGCAATACCGATGGCCATGTCAGAATAGCCTGAGAAGTCGCAATAGATCTGGAGGGTGTAGCCATAGACGGCGAGGAGGTTCTCAAGTCCGCTGTAGAGGTCAGGCTGGTCGAAGATGCGCTCGACAAAGTTGATGGAGATGTAATCAGAAATAACAGCCTTCTTGAAGAGTCCGGCGATAATGAGGAATACGCCCGTACCAAACATCTGGTCGGAGACGAAGAGGGGACGACGTATCTGTGGAATGAAATCGCGAGCCCGGACGATAGGGCCTGCCACGAGCTGTGGGAAGAAACTGACATAGAAAGCGTAGTCGAGCAAACGGTTCAGGGGTTTGATATTGCCTCGATAGACATCAATGGTATAGCTGAGCGACTGAAAGGTGAAGAACGAAATGCCGACGGGTAGGAAGATGTCTCGCGGTTGCCATACAACGCTCTGAAGATAAGAGCCACTGATGGCAGATGGCACGTGAACGCCACAATTGGTGAGAAGCGTGCAGATGGTTTCTCCAAGGAAATTGGTGTATTTGAAGAAGACGAGCAAGCCGAGGTCGAGGACAAGGGACAGAACCACGAGCGTCTTTCCCAAAGTGCCCTTCCCTACTCCACCAATGGCTCGTGCGATGAAGTAGTCGGAGGTGGTGACAAGTGCCAAAAGCCAGAAGAAGAAACCGCTGGACTTGTAGTAGAAATAATAGGAGAAAAGGGTGACGAACAAGATTCGGAGCGTATCAGCCTTTCCCAAACAATTGTAGATGAGCGTGAATCCTAAGAATAAGAACAAGAAGATGCCCGACGAGAAAATCATCGGGGAATCTGGCTGATAGAGCAGTTGTTCAATGAGTCGCGAGAAATCTATGTCAAACATTTTCAATCCTTCAATCTTTCAATTAACTTCGGTGAGCTACAGGTTCTTCCATCTTTCTAAAATCCTTGTACCGATGCGTAAGGTACCTGCTGGCGTGGGGTGGGAGCATGATTCATGCGGGTCTGAGAACCTGAAACAGCAGTGCCTGTGTAGGCTTTATAGATGGCCTCCCCCAGCAACTTGCCTTGCAGGATGTAGCCGTTGGCGAGATAGTGGATGCAGTCGGAGTTCATCATGCCTGAGTTGTACCAGTTGGTGATGGCTGAGGAGCCTCCTGCTATGGTGTAGATGTCCCAAACCGCCATTCGGTTGGAACGGCAGAAGTTGACGATGCTACGTGCCACGTTGGCCGTGTTGGCATTGGGCACTCTGGTGATGTTGTAGTGGGTGCGACGGCGACGTCCCGTTCCCGTGGTGTAACTGCCTGTACGCTGGGCTATGTAACTGCCTGGAGGCGTGGTGAAAAGAAAGCAAATACCTGGACAACGTTCACTGATGCGTTGGGTCAGTGTACGCATAGTTTCAGCGTGTGCCCGTTCATCGATGGTCGAACCATGAGCCTCATTGGTGCCAAAAGAGATGATGACGAGATCCGGACGTTCGAGAGCGACCTTGTTGATCATGTCGTCCTCATAGAAACGACGTGCCCAAGCTCCATTGATGCCGTAGTAGGTGAATTCTACACGAGGGAAATAGTTCTGCAGGGTGGTGCCCAACGTGCGAGGCAGGATGTTGCCCTTCACATGGGAGTCGCCTATCTGCATCACCTTGACGGTCTTATTCTGCTTCAGTTTCCTGAAAACCGTGGCCAATGTAGAACCATCCGTCAACTCGTTGTTGCGCGTATTGCGGAAGGTGGTCGGGAAGGGTGTTCCCAAAGTCTGGGCAGACGTTTGGATGTAAAATGCAAAATGTAAAATGCAGAACAGAACCATCGCCTTGCAAGCAACACGGCGATTGGACATTCCACATTTTATATTTAACATGCAATTCATCATTTTCGACTCCTATCGTACACGATTATCGTAGTTTTCTTTCCCATTCATCAGCACATCAAAGAGCAGTCCTGCCAAGTAACGGCCTCCTGCAAAATTGATGTGTGTATAGTCGAGGTTCGCCTGCTTCTTCTCCGTCATCTTAGCCAAACTTCCGTCACCTCCCATAGCCTCGTAGAGGTTCCAGAACGCCACCCGATGATCGCTGGCCATCTTACGTTCGAAGGACACCATCTCCTTCACACCACCCATCGTATGGAGCTGTCCGTCGTTGCCCTTCTTGTCGCGGTCGCCCATGCTGACTACCAGAATGCTGGCATGAGGATAAGCTTCCTTCAGATGGTCAATCACTTTTCCCAACTGCCCCACGTAGGCGCTATAGTCCTTCTGTTTGGGATTGGCCACATTCAGTCCGTAGTGAAGAATGATGAGGTCGTAAGGACGCAAAGAGGCGAAACTGCGCAAGGTTTCCTGAGGGATTCCGCCCAGATGCTGACCACCACTACCTCGCATACTGAAATTATCGACAGCAATGCCGGTAGGAGCATCGAGCGCCACGCCATAGAAACGAGAACCTTGACCACCCGACACACTCATGGAGAATCGGCCTATACGTCCATTGATGGACTTGGCCATCACATTGCCAGCCCCTTGCTGGGCAGGGTCAACCGTTCGCTTGACGGTCTTGTACTGCACGACTGAATCGGAGTCGAGCGACTCCACTACCTCATCGTAAGTCTCTGGAGCCTGTGCCGTTCCGTTCGAGAAGAGGGATTGACTGGTGCCCCCATTGAGGGTATAACTGATATTCAGTCCGTTGCCTGGCGTGAAGAAAACGGTGGCCATGTCAGCCGTGTCAAGCAAGTTGGCATAGACATTCTTCTGCCCCCGTATCTCGTAAGTGGCTGTGCCAGAAGGAATGAAGTAACTGCCTGCAGGTCCTTGCAAATTAGCCTTGAATCCACGTCCTTTCTCGTTGGCGTGATAGCGGTTCCATCCACTACGCTTCGTGGTGGCGGAACGACGGAAATCTGAGGAAACGCAAGCAATCTCCACAAAGCCCACACCCTTACCTCCATATTTCTGTTGCAACAAACCCCGCAAATCCATCGTCAGAATGTCGCCCTCGATATAGGAATCACCAAAATAAGCCACACGAACAGGACGCTGACGTGCAGCGTTCAGGGCTGAATAGAAATGATCCATCTCACGATGCACACCCCGATCGTCAGCAAAGTCCTCAATGGCCACCATACCCTTAGGAACCGTATCGACATAAGACATCTGCCTCACCTCGATGGCAGCAGAATCCACGCCTTTCTCAACAAAGCCGTCAGCCTCGTCGGCCTTCACCTCTGCCACGATATTGCCTTCCTCGTCACGCTGTTGCACATCACTCAGGATGTTCACACGTCGCAAGTCAACATCGGCTACACTGATGCGGGGCAGGTAAAAGAGACCTATAAGCACTGCCACGACAATCAGCACCAATAAAAAAGTCCACCAAATTCTATTCTTCATTATTCAATTCAGGATATGAAATACGCGTATGATAAATGGTCTTCAGCTTGTCCTTCAGCACGGCCTTGGCCACACCAATCTCCTTGAAGGTGATGGAACAGTCGCTGAAGAACCCCTCTGTCACTTGTCCGTCGATGATCTTGTCCACCAACTGATTGATGCTGTCCTCTGTATATTCAGGCAAGGAACGGGAAGCTGCCTCCACGGAATCGCACATCATGAGGATAGCCTCCTCCTTGGTGCTCGGATTGGGTCCTGGGTAGGTGAAAGCCGTTTCATCCACGTCCTCGTCAGGATGTTCATTCTTATAAGTAATGTAGAAATACTTCGCCTTACCACGTCCATGATGAGTGGTGATGAACCGTTTGATGGATTCTGGAATGTGGTTCTTCTCAGCCAACGAAACACCGTTCTTCACATGGGCGATGATGACCTCGGCACTCTTCAACGGTGTCAGATGCTTGTGGGGAGAGAGGCCATTCTGATTCTCTGTGAAGAAGACAGGACGCTCAATCTTGCCAATATCGTGATAGAGGGCACCTGTACGCACCAATTGTGCCTTGGCACCAATTTTGTTGGCCACCTCTGCACTCAGGTTCGCCACCTGCATAGAGTGCTGGAAAGTGCCTGGAGCCACCTCCGTCATCCGCTGCAAGAGAGGATTATGCACATTGCTCAACTCCACCAAGGTCACATCGCTGGTGAATCCGAACATCTTTTCCAACATCCACAGGAACGGATAGGTGAAGAGAAGCAGGACACAATTGACGGTGAAGCAGATGTACATCCAAGTGTCCATCTTGATGTCGTTCTCGTGATGAAGCGAATAGCCCGTATAGAAAATCACATAAACCAAGAAGATGATGAACGCCGTGCGGACAATCTGCGAACGCTGGGACAACTCACGCAACGTTTGGATAGCCACCATGCCCGTCACCAACTGAAGGATGATGAACTCGTAGTTGTTGGCCAACATCATGGAGATGATCAGCACCATGCCACAATGGAACATGAAAGCCGTACGGGAGTCCATGAAGACACGTATCACAATGGGCACCAGACAGACGGGCAACATGAAGACATTCAGAATCTTGTGCGACACCATCAGCGAAGCAATGATGCAGAACAAAACGGGGAGCACAAAGATCAGGGTGACGTTGCGGGCGTTCTCGAAGTAGTCGGATCGGAAGAGCGTCAGATAGGTGATGAGCGAGATGAAGATGACCAAGATGAAGATGGTCTGCCCAATCGTCTTATAAGGAATCTTGGTGTCGCTGATGTTGCGACGCTCATAGTCCTTCTCGTAGGAATGCAGCACATCATACACCTCTTCGGTCACAGTCTCGCCACGATCCACAATCTTCTGTCCAGCCTGCACAAATCCGTTATAGCTCGAAATGCCCTGCAAGAGCTCGTCCAACTCCTCGTCCGACTTCATCTTGTCGTAGAAGAGATTCTGCTGAATGAGTTCGTTGATGTTATACTGCTGCAAGACCAACTGAGAATATCGGGCGGTGTCCTGCTTCATGATGTAGGCATAAGCGGAACGCAGGGAGAACACCTTACTCAGCGGCACAGAGACAGCCATATTATCATGAACCTTTCGGATGCTCTTGTGGTGCTCCGTCTCTGCCACTCGTGTATAGTCATCTGACAACAGCACACCATGCTTGTAGATGGTATCCAGCAGGTCGGCAATATGATCCACATACATCGTCGCATTCTGTCCCTGCCACTCGTTGGCAGCATACTTGTACAGCCTGTTCACCATGCTGTCCCTCACCGACGGGTCATAGTTGTAGTAGGGTTGGAAATTCCGCATGGTCATCTCCCGTTCCTTTCGGATGGTCGAGTCATTCTTCAGGATGGGGAACTTCGTATTGGCAATCAAAAGGCCATAGTTCCAGGGCGTGTTCAGTTCATACTTATAGCCAAACTCATCCCCTCTTGGCATAAAGTACACAACAAGTGCTGTCGAAACAATCACCAATACGAACTTCATCATCAGACGAGTCCAATAGGTACGCTTTTGCTGTTTAGTGGATTTCATTTGGGTTGATTTTAATGTGAACTGATTGGATGGATTCTATATGACCGACCTTATTGCTTCATCAGGAACTCCTTGAAGGTCGCGAAGTCCTTGCTCATGGGGACGCTCTGCTTGGTGCCTTTCATAAAGGCCTGCAACTTGGCTGGAATCTCGATATCTCCACCCAAGATGCCGTCCACCGTGTCCTTGAACTTGGCTGGATGAGCAGTCTCGAGGAACACACCCACCTCGCCGGCCTTCAGACCTTCTTTCAGAGCGCGATAACCACAAGCACCATGAGGGTCGCAGACATAACCTGTCTCAGCCTTCACCTCACGAATGGTCTCAGCGATCTGCTCATCCTTGTAGGTAGCACCACTGATGTCGGCACAGATGGCCTCGTGGCTCTTGCCGTAGAGTTCATAGACACGGGCAAAATTGCTGGGATCGCCCACGTCCATCGCATTGGCAATGGTCTGCACGGAAGCTTTGGGCTCATACTTGCCTGTCTGCAAGTAGTTGAAGAAGATATCGTTGGCATTGTTGGCAGCGATGAAGCGCTTAATGGGCAGACCCATCTTCTTGCCAAAGAGCGCTGAACAGATGTTGCCAAAGTTGCCCGAGGGCACACACACCACCAATTGGTCAGCCAAACCCAGTTTCTTCATCTGAGCGTAGGCATAGAAATAATAGAAAGCCTGGGGGAGGAAACGTGCCACATTGATAGAGTTGGCCGAAGTCAGTTTCATGTGGGCATTCAGGTCAGCATCCATAAAGGCGTTCTTCACCAGCGCCTGGCAGTCGTCAAACACGCCATCCACTTCCACAGCCGTGATGTTCTTTCCCAACGTGGTGAACTGGCACTCCTGAATCGGGCTCACCTTGCCCTTCGGATAGAGCACATACACATGGATGCCGTCCACGCCGAGGAAGCCGTTAGCCACCGCACTTCCTGTATCTCCGGATGTTGCCACCAAGACGTTCACTTGCCCTGCACCTTCCTTCTTCAAGAAGTACTGCAACAATCTTGCCATGAATCTTGCGCCCACATCCTTGAAGGCCAGCGTGGGGCCATGGAAGAGTTCCAGCGAATAGATGCTGTCCGTCACCTTCACGCAGGGGCAATCAAAAGCAAGCGTGTCGTACACAATCTTCTTCAAGTCCTCGGCGGGCACATCCTCGCCAAAGAAAGCGTCTGCCACCGTGTAGGCTATCTCTTGGAATGAGAGGTTCTCTATGTTGTCGAAAAATTCCTTGGGCAGGGGCTTGATGCGCTCTGGCATATACAAACCCTTGTCTTCTGCAAGTCCCTTCACCACAGCCTTTTCCAATGTGGCGACAGGTGCTTTTCCGTTCGTGCTGTAATACTTCATATCGATAAATTCAATGTATAACTCAATTTGACAATCACACAATGCTTGGGCTGGACATCAGGGCACGGATAAATCCGTCCTTCTCCAACTGCCCATAATCACCCTTTTTGCAGGCCTCCTCGTCGAAGGTTTCCACGCTGTCGGCTTTCATACCTGGGGCATAGATGAGGAAGGGAACAGGTTCATTGGTGTGGGTGCGATGGGCAACGGGCGTCGGATGGTCGGGCAACACAGCGATAGCCACTGGCTGATCCTTCACGGCTTCATAGACTGGTCCAATGATACGACGATCCAAGTCTTCGATGGTCTGCAGTTTCAGTTCCAGATCTCCATCATGTCCAGCCTCATCCGAAGCCTCCACATGAACATAAACAAAGTCATCCGTCTCCAAAGCCTTGATGGCCGCCTGTGCCTTGCCCTCGTAGTTGGTGTCCCACAAGCCCGTAGCTCCTGGCACATCAATCACTCGCAGTCCTGCCAGCGTACCGATTCCTCTGATGAGATCCACAGCCGTGATGACCGCTCCGCGTTTGATTTGCGGGAAGGTCTCCGTGAGGGGCTTCATGTGAGGTCTGTAGCCTCCTGCCCAAGGCCAGATGCTGTTGGCCTGACGTTCGCCACGCTTCGCCTTCTCCACGTTGTAAGGATGCTCAGCCAGCAACTCCTGCGAACGCAGGATGAGGTCGTTGAGCAAGTCTGCCGTTTCCTGAGGCGTCATCCGCTCCACTCCCCCCTGTTCCTCATCATCGCGTGAGCCCTCCCCCTTTGGGGGCTGGGGGGCTACCAATAATGGTCTCCACGCTTCGCCAGGATGGTCATGTGGTGGTTGGCAGACGATATGTTTGTTTCCACCCTTGATGACGAGCAGATGGCGGTATTGCACGCCACAATAGAATCGCACCTTATCGGTGGCCAGATGTTCGTTGAGGTAGTCAATCAGCACAGATGCATCGCTCGTCTGCAGGTTTCCACCATTGTGCGTGACGATCTTCCCGTCCTCCAGCGTGATGATGTTGCAACGGATGGCCATATCCTCCGGAGCCAAGTCCACGCCGATGCTGGCAGCCTCCAAAGGGCCACGGCCTTCGTACACCTCGTTCTGGTCATAGCCGAGAATGCTGGAGTTCGCCACTTCCGAACCAGGATGGAATCCGTCCTGCACCGTCTTCAGCATGCCACAACGCCCCATCCTTGCCAGCATGTCCATGTAGGGTGTGTTGGCATACTGCAACAGGGTCTTGTTGCCGAGCTTCTCGACTGGCCAGTCAGCCATTCCGTCGCCTAATATGATGATATGTTTCATTTCTTATTGATTTGCAATGCGAAAGTTGAGTTATATATTCGCAATGCTCATGATGTCGGCAAACACGCCAGCAGCGGTCACTTGGGCACCAGCGCCGTAGCCCTGGATGAGCATGGGATATTGGTTGTAGCGTTCAGTCGTGATGAGGATGATGTTGTTCGAACCTTCGAGGTCATAGAACGGATGGTGCTCACCCACACGTTGCAGGGACACGCTTCCCTTTCCGTCCTCCAGTTTGGCCACAAACTTCCAATGTTCGTTGGCGGCCTCCACCTCCTGACGTTCCTTCTCAAACTGGGCGTCGAGCGTGGGCAGGTTCTTCCAGAAGTCATCGAGCGTGCCTTCGAAGAACGACTGGGGGATGAAGAGGGTCTTCTCCACGTCCTCCTGATTCATCTTATAGCCAGCCTCGCGAGAGAGGATGACGAGTTTCCTCACCACATCCTTGCCGCTGAGGTCGATGCGTGGGTCGGGTTCGCTGTAGCCCTCTTCCTTCGCACGGCGGACGGTCTCGCTGAAGGGCACATCAGCCGAGATGGTGTTGAAGATGAAGTTGAGCGTGCCACTCAGCACGGCCTCCAGCTTCAGAATCTTGTCGCCCGAATTGATGAGGTCGTTGATGGTGTTGATGATGGGCAGACCTGCGCCGACGTTCGTCTCGAAGAGATACTTCACGCCACGCTTTCGAGCCGTCGCCTTCAGTTTGGCGTAGTTGTCGTAGTCGCTCGATGCAGCCACCTTGTTCGCAGCCACCACCGATATGTTGTTGCTCAGCAGTTCCTCATACAGGCCTGCCACTTCGGCGCTGGCCGTGCAATCCACAAACACGCTGTTGAAGATGTTCATGCCGATGACCTCATCCTTCAGACGCTTCGTGTTGCTGGATGGAGCTTCCTTCAGACGCTCACGCAGTCTCTTGATGGAGAACTCGCCGCATGGGGCTTCCCCCTCTCGGGGGGATAGGAGGGGGGCTTCCAGGTCGATGCCGTTCCTGTCGAACATCGCGTTGTGTCCGCTGGCGATGCCCACCACGTTGATTTGCAGGTTGCGCTCCTTCATCAGCTTCTGACGCTGACCGGCTATCTGCTCCAAGAGGCTTCCACCCACCGTTCCGACACCACACAGGAACACGTTCAGCACCTGATATTCCGACAGGAAGAACGAGTCGTGAATCACGTTCAGCGACTTCCGCAGACTCTTCCTCTCCACCACAAACGAGATGTTCGTCTCGCTCGCGCCCTGGGCACAGGCGATGACGCTGATACCGTTCCTTCCCAATGTGCCGAACAGCTTGCCCGCGATGCCCGGCGTATGCTTCATATTCTCACCCACGATGGCCACCGTCGCCAAGTCGCGTTCCAGTTTCATCTTATACATGGCGCCCATCTCGATTTCCTTGGCGAACTCCTGATTCAGCACCTCGCAAGCACGGTCAGCATCGTTGTCCGTCACGCCGATAGACGTGCTGTTCTCCGACGAAGCCTGGCTCACCATAAACACGCTGATGCCGTTCTCAGCCAGCGTCGTGAAGATGCGCCGGTTCACACCAATCACACCCACCATCGACAGACCGCTCACCGTAATCAGGCTCGTGTTGTTGATGGACGAGATGCCCTTGATAGCCCTTCCATTATCGTCGGCTTCCTCCAGATTCGTGATGATCGTTCCCTTATCCTCCGGACGGAACGTGTTCTTGATGAGGATGGGGATGTTCTTGATGCAGACAGGATAAATCGTAGGCGGATAAACCACCTTCGCACCGAAGTTGCACAGCTCCGTCGCCTCCACATACGAAAGTCTTTCGATGGGGTACGCCGTGTTGATCACCCTCGGGTCAGCTGTCATGAAGCCCGACACATCCGTCCAGATCTCCAGCACATCGGCATCCAGCGCAGCCGCCAGAATCGCCGCCGTGTAGTCCGAACCGCCACGACCCAAGTTCGTCACCTCGCCCGTCACACTATCCGTCGAGATGAATCCGCCACAAACGGCCACTGGCTCCTTGCCCCCTGCTCCTTGATCCTTAAATGCCTCCTTGATTAGCGGCAAGCTGATGGTGTTGCTGAACAGGTTCCGTCCTTGCTTATGCTTCGTCTTGATGAACTCCAACGAATTGTACCACTTGGCACCCTCGATGAGCGTTGCCACGATGTGGGAGCTGATGCGCTCGCCATACGACACAATCGCGTTGCTCGTCTTCTCGCTCAGGTCGCCAATCAGGAAGACGCCCTGATAGATACTCTTCAGCTGACCCAGCAGTTCATCCACCGTGGTCAGGAGCGCCTTCTTCTTCTCCGTGTCTGTGATGATTGCGTCAATCATCTGGTGGTGACGCTCCACCATCTCGTCATAAGCCGACACATACGCCGCATCGCCAGCCACCGCCAGTTTCGACGTGCCAATCAGCTTGTCCGTGATGCCGCCCAAAGCCGACACCACCACAATCACAGGTTCCTCCTGCGATTCCACAATTCTCTTCAAGTTCAGGATGCTCTCCACAGAACCCACCGAGGTTCCGCCAAACTTCAATACCTTCATCTAACTTATTTATTGAACGATGTATATACAAATTTCGGGTGCAAAGGTACGACTAATTAAGGAGAATACAAAATAAACACAGAAAAATCTTCAAGTTTTAGGGGCAAACGCCCATAAAAAGAGAAAAGAGAAAAAAGAGATTTGTACACGGTTTTGTTCCTTCTTTTGTGGAACCTCACTCATTAATCAAGATTCTTCCATCCTCAGTCATCCCTTCCATACTGATATACATCTCCTGACAGGTTGAGTTGTTGAAGAACTCCACCTTCGCCTTGCCATCCTTGTCTGTCCTGATATCTGGGTTCCAATAGATGGTTCGACGGAAGTCTGCCATGGGAGGAATTACATTATAGTCTTCCATCTGGAAGGTGGAAGGTTTGTTGAAGCCTTGGAAATAACTCTTACGAAGACCCTTCTGGCTTTCGGACGAATAGATGAAGTGATGATAAACATATATATAAATATAACTCCTCGCGTTAGGATCCTCAAAGTACTCTGGTGTCATTACTGCTCCTGGTAGATTACCATCAAAGACGATGTAGATAGACTTCACCTCATCAAGAAAACCAGAGAAAGAATTGGAGGCACGTCCCATACTTTCGTATGTCATGCCATCGATGGAAGATGTGGAGGAAGATATTATATAATTGTCAAAAATCCATTTTATGTCCCTCCCATGATACATGTCGCGCTTATTTCCATACACGTCCAAGTCCGCCTTCAGTTTACTGTTAACGAAATCGACAACTGTAGGCACAGCCCCGCCTCCATCCAAAATCTTGTCCAGTTCTCTATCTACATCATAATACAACGCTGCATACTCCTTTCCGAATGCTTCGTTCTTATACATATAATCATCATTCGTGAAGTATCGCCTCTTTGCCTTCACCGTCACA
>CAJOGQ010000027.1 GCA_905234125.1 uncultured Bacteroidaceae bacterium
GCCCGTGCTGCCAATGGCGTTATCGTCATCACCACCAAGAAGGGTAAAATGGGACGACCAGTGGTGAACTTCTCTACCAAACTGACGTATAGCCCTCGTGCCAGCATCGACCGTCTGAACCTCCTCAATGCCGACGAGAAGGTGGGGCTGGAACTCGATTTGCTTCGCAGCGGTTACGACTATCGTCAGCACAAGGGTGGGGTGGCAAACATCCTCGACGAGTTGGGTGAGTTCGACACCTATCAGACAGGAGGTTGGGATGCCCTTTCGTTGCAGGCTCAGGAACGTATCAATCGGCTGCGCACCATCAACACCGACTGGAACGACATCCTCTTCCGTAACGTGTTCAATCAGGAATACAACGCCAGCATCAGTGGTGGAAGTGAGAATGCCCATTACTATGCGTCGGCTGGATATTACAATGAGCAGGGAACGGTGAAGGGAGTGGAGAACAACCGTTACAACATCACCCTGAAGACCGACTTCAAGATCAACAAGATACTGAAGATAGGAGTCAGCCTCTTTGCCAACCAGCGCAAGCAGAAAAGTTACATGACGGATACGGGTGGTTTCACCAATCCCGTCTATTACTCCCGCATGGCGAATCCCTATTTCGAGCCATTCGATGCCGATGGCCACTACATCTACGACACCAACGTGCAGGGACGTGAGAACGAAGTGCCCGACTTCAACATCTTTGAGGAGCGTGCCAACACCTCCAAGCAACGCATAGACCGTTCTGTGATGGCAATTCTCGATGCAGAACTAAAATTCAATCAGCACTTGAAATTGACTTCTCAGTTTGGTTTGCAACATGACAACTACACGCTGAAGCGCTATGCAGGACACAACTCCTACGCCCTAAGGCATACGCCACCTATATGATAGATGGTGAACGCAAGAGCATCTTCCCTGATGGAGGAATGAAGAAACAGGGTGAGTCGAACACAGACCAGTGGACTTGGAAGGCGATGCTCGAATGGAACCAGCGTTTCAACGAGATTCACGATGTGGAACTGATGGGTGGTACGGAAGTGCGTCATGTGGAGAGCGAGTTGCTCACATCGACGGCTTACGGCTATGATGATCGTACCCTAACCACGCAACCCGTTCTCTTCCCTACGGAAAGCATCGGACAGCGCTATCCTCTTCATGAGGAGGCACATACGGAGAATGCCTACGTGTCTTGGTTTGCTACAGGTTCTTATACTTTCCTGCATCGCTACACGTTGGGAGCCAGCGTCCGTTTCGATGGTTCTGATGTGTTTGGTGTGGCAAAGAAATACAGATATCTGCCTCTCTATTCTTTCAGCGGACTCTGGCGTGCCAAAGATGAGAAGTTCATGGAGGGCGTCAAGTGGCTTGAAGAGTTGAACCTGCGTGCCTCCTATGGTTTGCAGGGTAATATCGACAAGAACACCTCGCCTTATCTGATCGGCACGTTTAACAAAATCAGTGTGTTGCCTGACAATGTGGAGACCATCATCGCAGCGGAGACGGCACCTAACCCTAATCTGAAATGGGAGAAGACCAAGAACGTGAATGCGGGCTTGGATTTGGGCTTCCTCCATAATCGCATCCGACTCACTGTCGATTACTACTACCGCCGTTCCACTGACCTCATCTCCTCACGTCAATTGCCGTTGGAGACGGGCTTTGCGATGACAACGGTGAACTGGGCATCGATGGAGAACAAGGGTTGGGAGTTTGCTCTCAACACCAGAAATGTCGCCACAAAGAATTTCACGTGGACGACGAGCCTGAACTTGGGCTTCAACAAGAACAAGATTCTCAATGAGACGGTGGCTGAGAACTCCACCTATCCTGCTCGTGAGGGTTATCCTGTGGGTGCCATCTTTGCTTACAAGACTGCAGGTATCGATGCTGATGGCTATCCACTCTTCGAGGCAAAGGATGGAACGGTTCAAACGGCTTCTGAGTTCTTCCAGCTCAATCGATTTGGTGCCTCGACCCTCACAGCTGAGGAGCAGCGTGACCTCTACACCTACATGGGTACGACCGAACCCAAGTGTTCAGGAGGTTTCATCAACACCTTCGAATTGGGCGACTGGCAACTCAATATCAACTTCATGTTCAACCTGGGCATGAAAGTGCGTACACAACCCAGTTATTCCAACACCTACTTCGACAGAGGTCTGAACACCAATCACGACATCTTGCATCGTTGGGTGGAAGGAGGATCTGGTACAATGCCAGCCTTGCTCACCTCCACAACGGATCGTGCCAATGAATACACCCACTTCTCTGAGTACAATACCTACTCGATGCTCGACCTTTGGGTGCGCAAACAGAACTACTGCCGACTTCAGTCTGTGCGTCTGGGCTATCGTATTCCCAAGAAGTACCTTACGCCGATAGGCATTGCTGGTGCCAGCCTTTCCTTGGAGGCTCGTAACCTCTTCGTCATTGCCAGCAACTACGACAATTATCTCGACCCAGAGACGATGGGCAACCCATACGCACAGCCCATCCCCAAGAGTTTCATCTTTGGTGTGAACGTGAACTTCTAAATTCAGCGAACAATGAAAATCAGAAACATCATATTGAGCCTCCTCACAGCCGTCGCTTTTGTTTCCTGCGACGACTTCCTCGACATCACCCCCACTGGTAAGGTGATTGCCAAGACGGGTGAGGAATATCGTGCCTTGCTTACCTATGAGTACAAGTACTTCCCCAAGGATCGTCACATGACGACTGTGCGTACTGACGAGATCCTGATGGATAAGTCGAAGACTTCGTCTACCGACCTTGATGCTTACCTCGATCTTTGGCGATGGAAGGATGACAATCCGTCACCCACTACAAGTTACTTCAACTGGCGCAACTACTACCATACCATCTATATTGCCAACTACCTTATTGAGCATCAGGATGAAATCTCTAATGCCTCGCACGATGAGGTGGAGCAGTTGGTGGGTGAGGCATATATGTTGCGAGCCTACGCTCACTTCTTGCTCGTCAACCTCTATGCGGAGCCTTATACCCATTGCCATCCAGCCACCACACGAGGTGTGCCCATCATGTTGGAGGCTGATGTCAATGCCATTCCTGGTTCCAGTAGTGTGGAGGCTGTCTATCAGCAGGTGTTGGCTGACATTGCTGAGGCAGAGAAGCATCTGACGGTTGCCGCTTGGCCTGAAGGGGAGAACTACCGTTTCAACAAGGTGTCTGCTCAGGCACTCTTCGCGCGTACATATTTATATATGGGACGTTGGAACGATGCGCTCACGGCTTCTCAAAAAGTCATTGAGGCACATGGCACTCTCGAAGATTTGAACACCTCGACCACTTTGCCCAACAGCTACAAGTCTGTGGAGAGCATTGTGGCGTTGGAGAAGTTTTCAAATAACCTCTTCACCGTCATCGATTTGCCTGCTCCAGACTTTATCAATCTCTATCGTTCAGGTGACCAGCGTCGCACGAAGTACTTCAAGCGTGTCACCTCTTCCACCTACAGCCTCCTGAAGGGTGGAGACGACGAGTTCTCTTGTTCCTTCCGTAGCGCAGAAGCCTATCTGACGGCCTCTGAATGTGCTGTTCGATTGGGCAACACGGCTGATGCCATCGACTTCTTAAAGCCCCTTTTGGAGAAGCGACTCAATACTGATGCCTATCAGGCTGAACTCGACCTCATCACCCCGATGACGGCTGATGACCTCTTGCAGGAAATCCTTGATGAGCGTACCCGTGAACTCGCTTTCGAGGGACACCGTTGGTATGACCTTCGTCGCACTACACAGCCTGAACTGACCCACATTTACGATGGTGAGACCTACACGCTGACGAAAGAGAAGTACACGATGCGCTTCCCAACTGAGGCAGTGGAGGCCAATCCTGAGATAGAACGATGGGAGGTGAAATAAACATACCCCCATTGGGGTGATAAAGCAGATTAAACAGATTTATTCATATATTATTAACCTTCAAAAATTAAAAGAGTATGAAGAAATTATTACTTAGTTTGGTAGCCTTCATGGCTACGATGGGTGCATTTGCACAGGATGGTTGGGAGAAGTCTTTCACTCCTGTCTCTGATGCAAAAGAATTGAGTGGCGTGCATGTGGCACAGTCTGGCGATGGCTCAGTCTATGCTTCGAGTACCTACAATCAGGCCTTCACCTTCGCTGGCAAGTCAGTGAAGAACGATGACGCAATGACCTCAGCTGTCATTGTGAAGTACGACAAGACTGGTGCTGAGCAATGGGCTGTGACCATTTATGGTAAGGCTGAAGTGACAGCTATGATTTCCACAGCGGATGGAACACTCTATGCCGCAGGTACTTACAAGGACAATGTGACCTTTACTGATGCTGAAGGTATGGGTCCCGTTGTGGCTTACAGTGAGGATTACACCTATGGTTTTGTGATGAAGGTGGACGCGAATGGCTCCATTAAGAAAGTGGAGGTGCTTGCTGTGGAGCCTGACCCAGACTTGCTTGAATCAGGTCTTTACTATCCAGAGGGTCTCTACTGCACACCTAACGCCATCAAGCTCAATGACGACCGTGTTTATGTGGCTGCCAGTTATAATGCCAATGTGCCTTCATTGGGTTGGCAGGCTGCCTATCTGAACGTGTTCGACTTTATGTATATGGAGAACCGTAGCAAGGGTGTCTTCTCGCTCAGTGCAGACAACCTCGCAGATCCCAAGAGCGAACTGACCGTACAGAGCACAGAGCGTATTTCCTATGATCAGTGCTATCCAGAAGCCCTCAACTTCGACTTCGATGATAAGGGCAATGTTTGCTTCGCCTTCGTTGGTTTTGGTAACCTCACTTTGGCTACCCCCAATAGTAGCAAGAACTTCAATTTCGAGACAACTGATGACGAAAGTGGTATGAAGGAGCACGCTTTGGTGGGTGGTGCCATCAACGGAACGGACATTAATGCCAATATCTATCACGCTGAGAAGAATGATGGGGAAGCAATACCTTACAGCATCGTTGGCATGTATGCACAAGATGGAGTCATCTATCTGGGTGGTACGGCTTATGGCAACTTCTGGTTTGATTCTTCTGTGACGAATGCCTTCACCTATGCTTATGTAACAGCCATCGATATGAGCACCAGTGCTGCGAAATGGAGTAAGGCAAATGAATCAGAGAGTCAAGCTGTCATAATGAATGTGATGGGTGAAAACGTTTTCCTTGCTACAGATAAGGCTATTATCCATATGGAGGCTGCCACAGGTAAGTCTGAAACTGGTACGACCATCGTTGCTGATGCAAGTGATTGTGGCGACTATGCAGCGGTTGTCATTGTGAATGATAGCAAGGTGACAGTCAATTCTCGGACTGTGATAGAAGAAAAAGAGGAGGAGGGCTTGATTGAGATTCCTCAGAGTCAGGGTAGGGAGTACGATGATTTCGCTCGTGCAGAATTGGTGGAAGGCGAAGACTACAACACTTACACAGTGAATGCAGACTTGACTATCGCCATCAAGATGATGGATGTTGATGTGGAAGGTTGCGACTATGTGCTTGTGAGATTTGCTGAGCCTGTGGCTGCTGGTTGGAAGATTGCATTCTGGAACAGCCAGGAACTGGTGGATATCCCAGCAGGTGAAACAGAATTCAAATATGAATTTGCCAACGATCCTCTTGGACATTGCGATGTTGTGGATGGCATCCTTCCACAGATTTGTATGATGACCTTCTTCGGTGGCTATGAGAAACCTCTGGTGGCTAAGGTGGTAGGTATCTACAAACATAAGATTGGTGGAGAAGACGCTATCGAGAAGATTAACGTTGCTTCTCAGAAAGCTAACGGCAAGTACTTCCAGAACGGTCAGGTGTTCATCCTGAAGAACGGCGTGAAGTACAACATGGCTGGACAGAGAATTAAGTAAGTTCTTTTAGGGCGACATGCGCATCATTTACACGCATCGATTCCCTTCTGGTGACTTTCACGGTATCAACATGTTTGGTACCGTGTTTGTTCAGCGCCGTTGGGGAAAGTTCCTGCCATACGAGGTGAACCACGAGATGATTCACTCCTATCAGCAGTGGGAACTGACGTATCTGGTCTTCTACACGCTCTATGTGTTGGAGTTCTTGGTGCGTTTGGTGCAATGTCGTTGGAATACAGATCGTGCCTACCGTTCGATTTCCTTCGAACGGGAGGCATTTGCCCACGAACGCGATTTCCAGTATCTGCGTCATCGTCGGCCTTTTGCGTGGTTGCGTTTTTGGGTGGACAAAGGTTAAAAAAGGGGGAATTCTCCCTTTTTGTTTTAAAATAACGGGTTCCCATCAACAAAGATAGGGTGTTTGCGATGTGGAACGAAATAAAAGTCGTACCTTTGTGGCGAAAACTAATCAAATCAATCAAATACGTATTACTGATGGAAAAGAACAATCAAAGAATTGCGTGGCGACGCTTAGGTGCGTTGGCATTGTTTGTAGGCTTGGGTGCTGTGAGTGCTTCGGCTCAGACGGGTAAGGAATGGGACGATGTGAAGGTGACGAGTGTGCATCGTGAGGAGGCTCACACAATAGCCATTCCGATGGCGAGCGAGGCTGATGTGGCCAAGAACGACATGGGGCTTTCGCCTTATTACCAGTCGTTGGATGGCACGTGGAAGTTCTATTGGGTGAAGAACCCTAACCTGGTGCAGAACGCGATGTGTAACAAGGATTATGATGACAGCTCATGGACAGACATCGATGTGCCGTCGAGCTGGCAGGTGTGGGGTCTGAATCACGGCAAGAGCTGGGACAAGCCTCTCTATTGCAACGTGGCCTATCCGTTTTCCTACAACGAATCGACTTGGAGCGTGATGGCCGATCGTCCAGGGTGGTTCACCTACAAGGGCGACATGACCAATCCTGTGGGCACCTATCGCAGGAAATTCACTGTGCCTAAGGAGTGGAAGGATCGTGATGTATATGTGCGCTTCAACAGCGTGGGTCACGGCTACTACCTTTGGGTGAACGGCGAGCGTGTGGGTTACTCGGAGGACTCCTATCTTCCATCTGAGTTCAACATCACGGACTATTTGACCACAGGTGAGAACACCATCGCCTTGCAGGTGTATCGCTTCACCAGCGGTTCCTTCTTGGAGTGTCAGGACTATTGGCGTCTCACTGGTATTCATCGTCATTGCTTCTTGTGGGCTGCCCCCAAGAGCCAGATTCGTGACTATTTCTTCACGACAGACCTCGATGCCACTTACACAGATGCAAAGGCAAATGTGAAGGTGAGAGTTGAAAACTCCCATCTGATATCAGAAGGACAGATTGAGGCTAAAATCATGGATGGCAGCACAGTGATTGCCCAGACCTCTTCACAAGTTCAAAGTCCTGCATCTTCTGCCTCTTTTGCTGAGTTGAGCCTCGATATGGAGGTGAAGAACCCTCTGAAGTGGAGTGCTGAGACTCCGAACCTCTACGACTTGGTGCTGACCCTGAAGGACAAGAAGGGCAATGTCGTTGATATTCGAGGCGGTAAAGTGGGCTTCCGTGAGGTGGGCATCCGTAGTGATGGCGCCCTCATCATCAATGGTAAGCGTATGGTCTTTCATGGTGTGAACCGTCACGACTTCTCGCCTGTGAACGGACGTGCCATCACAGCTGAGGAGATTGAGGAGGACATCAAGACGATGAAGCGACTGAATATCAATGCTGTGCGTACTTCCCACTATCCCAACGATCCTGTGTTCTACGACCTGTGCGACAAATATGGATTGTATGTGTTGGCAGAGGCCAATGTGGAGTGTCACGCCAACATGGGGCTTTCCTCGAAGACGGAGTTCCGTCCAGCGATGGTGGAGCGTTCGGAGAACCACGTGAAGTGGATGCGCAACCACGTCTGCATCTTCATTTGGTCGTTTGGCAATGAGTCAGGTAATGGAAATAACTTCCAGTATGTGGCCAATGCCATCAAGGCACTCGACAAGACGCGTCTGACCCACTACGAGGGCAACAGCGACTATGCCGATGTGAGTTCCACAATGTATGGCAGTTATGAGACGATCGAAAATATTGGTGCTTCACGCAAGGGCAAAACGGGTCAAAAGCCTCACATCCAGTGTGAGAACAGCCACTCGATGGGTAACTCGATGGGTAATGTGCGCGATATGTTCGACCTCTATGAGAAGTACCCCTGCCTGACGGGTGAGTTCATCTGGGACTTCAAGGATCAGGGTTTGCTGACGAAGAGTACGACGGGGGCTGAGTATTGGGCTTATGGAGGTGACTTTGGTGACAATCCCAACGATGGCAACTTCTGTATCAACGGTCTGGTTCGTCCCGACTGGAGCTTCACAGCCAAGTGTTACAACACGAAGAAGATTTATCAGCCGTTGGAGTTCAAGGCGAAAGGCAAGACGGGGCAGTTCTTGGTGAAGAACAAGATGGCTTTCTTGCCCAGCACGACCTACGATGTGGCTTATCAGATAGAGGATGAGGAGGGGAAGGTGCTTGCAAAGGGAACCCTCGATACAGAAGTGGCGGCCAATGACAGCACGGTTGTGACGCTCGATTTGTCTGCTGTGGAGACTGTGGAAGCCGACAAGGAGGCTTTCATCCGTTTCACGGCCACTCAAAAGGCAACCACACTTTGGGCTGATGCCGGCTATGTGGTGGCTGAGGAGAAGCTTTCAGTGAAGGAGGCAAAGAAGGAAATGCTTGACCTGTCGAAGCTGGCGAGTGCTGAGGCTTTGACGTTGGAGGAAGGTGCGGCCATCGTGACAGTGAGCAACTCACACTTCAAGGCTACTTTTAGCAAGACCTCTGGTACACTGACGAACTACAGCTACGATGGTGTGCAGATGCTCAGCAAACCGCTGACGCTCAACGTCTTCCGTCTGCCAACAGACAACGACGGACGTCAGACGGGCAGTTGGGACAATATGGGTCTGCGCAAGCTGACGGCTAAAGGAACTGGGGCTGAATGTGTAAAATCTGAGGACGGCAAGACGGTGAGTGTGACGCTCAACAGCAAGTACACAGGCCGGAACGGAACTACCTTCGATGTGCAGCTGAGTTTCCTCGTCTGTGCAGACGGTGTGCTGATGGTTAATTCGTTCATCAATCCTTCCATCACGGGTACCGTCATCCCCAAACTGGGCTTCCGTTTGGAAATGCCAGAAGAGATGGAGCAGTTGGCTTGGTTCGGCAGAGGCCCTTGGGACAGCTATCGCGACCGCAAGGAGGCTTGTCTGCCTGCCATCTATCAGAGCACAGTGACCGACCAGCGTGAGGATTACATCCTGCCACAGGAACACGGCACGAAGCAGGAGGTGCGCTGGATGTCGCTGACCAACAGCGAAGGTAAGGGACTGGTGTTTGTGGCACCTGACCAGATGGCGGCATCAGCAGTACACTTCCGTCCAGAGGACAACTACACCAACCGCGATACCCGTAGCAGACACACTTATCAGTTCAAGGCCTGCACGACTAGCGTGGTATCGTTGGATGCAGCGACTCGTGGACTGGGCAACGCCAGTTGTGGTCCTGACGTGCGTGAGAAGTATGAACTGAAGGCGAGCAACACGGCTTTCCGTTTCTTCATCATGCCCGTCTCAGCTAAGGAAAGTGTGGCTCAGAAAGCAAGGGTAGAGATGCCTGTGTGTCAGGCTGTCAACTGCGAACGTGGCACCAACGGACGCATCACGATGACAACTGCCACGAAGGGTGCTACCATCTACTACACCATCGATGGAGGCAAGGAGCAGAAATACACGACATCCATCCTGAACAACAACGCCTGCAATATCAAGGCATACTGTCGCAAGGAGGGACTGTTGGACAGTCCTGTGATGAGCTACAACTTTGACCTCTATATCAACAAGAGCACATGGAAGTTGGTCAGCGTGGACAGCGACCACAGTGGCAATGAGGCTGCGAAGGCATTCGACAATAACAACTCCACCTTCTGGCACACGGAGTACTGGGGCAGTGAACCTAAGTGTCCTCATACGTTGGTGATTGATATGACGAAGATTTATGAGGTGACGGCATTCACTTACTTGGCTCGTCAGGATGGTTCGCAGAACGGTATGGTGAAGGAGTTTGAGGTGTATCTGAGTTTGGATGGCAAGACTTGGGGCAAGGCTGTGGCAAGTGGCGAACTGAAGAACACGACTGCCCTGCAAGTGGTGAAACTCTCGAAGGCAACGGCAGGTCGTTACCTGAAGTTGGTGGCGAAGTCAGAAATCAACGGTAATGCTTGGAGTTCGGCTGCTGAGGTGGGTATTCAGGCCAATGCCGATGTGACGGCCATCGATGCCGTGCCGCCATCTCGTATCAAGAACGACAACACGTACTACACGATGGCTGGTGTGCCTGTGAAGAACCCTACGGACAAGGGCGTGTATGTGTATAATGGCAAAAAGGTATTAAAGTGAAAGGTATGAAGACAATACTAATATGTGTGCTCGCATTGCTCGCCGTAGGGCAGGGTAGGGCGCAAGATAAACCCACGATGGGTTGGAGCTCGTGGAACACATTCGCACTGAACATCAACGAGCAAGTCATCAAAGGTCAGGCATCGGCCATGAGGTCGAAGGGGCTGTTGCGTGTGGGCTATGACCACATCAACATCGACGACGGCTACTTTGGAGGACGTGACAAGGAGACGGGTCAGTTGCTGATTCACCCCACACGCTTCCCCAACGGACTGCAACCTGTGGTGAACTACATCCATCGCTTAGGCATGAAGGCTGGCATCTATTCGGATGGGGGCAAGAACACTTGTGGCAACTATCATGGGGGCGACAAAATTGCTGAAGGGGTCGGGTTATATGGACACGATCAGCAGGACTGCGACTTCTTCTTCAAGGAATTAGGCTTCGACTTCATCAAGGTCGATTTCTGTGGAGGTGTGTCCTACCACAACAGCGAGGGTCTGGATTTGGATGCTGAACAGCGATATACGGAGATTGCTCAGGCGATTGCCAATACAGGCAGGACGGATGTGAGGATGAACGTGTGTCGTTGGGACTATCCAGGCAACTGGGTGCAAGGTGTGGCAGCTTCGTGGCGCACGACAGGCGACATCAACGCTTCGTGGGGCTCTGTGAAGGACATCCTGAAGCAGAACCTCTATCTTTCAGCCTACTGCTATGGGGGTCACTACAACGATATGGATATGTTGGAAGTGGGTCGTGGCCTCTCGAAAGAGGAAGACCGTACGCACTTCGGCATGTGGTGCATCATGGCGAGTCCGTTGTTGATTGGCTGTGATATGTCGAATCTCTCAGGTGCAACCCTCACATTGCTGAAGAACACAGACCTCATCGCCCTCAACCAGGACACGCTCTGTCTGCAGGCATACGTGGTACAGCATAAGGGCGACACGTACGTGTTGGTGAAGGATATTGAAAGACTCTATGACACTACACGTGCTGTGGCTCTTTACAACCCATCGGATGTGGCAGTGGACATGAGCGTGAAGATGACTGAATTGGATCTTGATGGCACAGTGAAGGTGCATGACTGCTTTGGCCAGAAAGACCTTGACGACATCACCACTGGTCAGCTCGATGTGACGGTTCCAGCTCATGGCACTCGCATCTACCGCTTGGAGGCTGAACGTCGCTTGGAACGTAATCTCTATGAGGCTGAGACGGCCTATTTAGGTAAGTATCAGGAGATTTTCAACAACCAATGGTATAAGTCTGGCATTTATGAGAGCAATGACGCTTGTTCAGGCAGGGCCTATGCCACTTGGTTGGGTAGCGATCCGCAGAATGATTTGCTGTGGCGAAACGTGTACAGCGATCAAGGTGGCGACTACACGATGACCATTAAGTATATCTCTGGCGAAAACCGTAACATCACGGTCAATGTGAATGGCGAAGACGTGAAAACGCTCTCGTGCAACTCTGGCAACTGGAACACGGTAGGTTCGAAGGCGCTGACTATTTCGTTGGAGCAGGGTGAGAACGTCATCCGCCTCTATGGAAAGTCCTCATCGGCTTGGATGCCCAACATCGATTGCATGACCCTCCAGCCTGTGGGAAAGAGTGGACGTGTGGTGGTGGGTATCGAGGATGTGCAATCTTCTTCACCCTCAGCTGTTTCCACTCAGGATAGTCGCTTCTATACCCTTTCAGGACAACCAGTTTCGCATCCTGAGAAGGGCATCTACATCCATAAAGGGCGAAAAATCTCAAAAAAATAGCTCTTAAAACCAATTTTTCTGCCATAAGTTTTTGTAATTGAGATAATTTGTCTTACCTTTGCATTCGTTTTGAGCAAAAGAAGAGGCTTGGGATGCCTCTGAACACAAGACACATTATTAATAATACAATACTAAATAAAGAATACCAATTATGACAAAAGCAGAAATTGTTGCTGAAATCAGCAAGCAAACTGGTGTTGATAGAGAGAAAGCCCTCAAAGTGGTTGAGGCTTTCATGGTGACCATCAAAGATACCACAGCAAAGGGTGAAGACGTCTTCCTTCGTGGTTTCGGTACCTTCACCACGAAAAGCCGTGCGGCCAAAATGGGTCGTTTGATCAAGGAGAACAAGTCTGTGGTTGTGCCAGCGCACAATATCCCATTCTTCAAGCCTTGTGAAGACTACAAGAATATGTTTTAAGCAAATCTTCACACCTGATGTTGTAAAAGAAATGTCCATCTTAAGAAGGTGGACATTTTAGTAAGCAAAAACGACGCTGCTCACGCAGTGTCGTTTTCTGAATTTGTTAGATTAGCTATATTAATGAAAAACTTACTTTGTCTTTAATAGACATGAATATGACGAGAAAAAAATATCTAATTCTAAATTGATGCAAAGGTACGACTTTCTTTTGTATCCCACAAGTTTTCTCTCATATTTTTTCCTTCTGATACAAATATTGTCTAAAAAGAGGCGAAAATCCTCCATTGACATCAAATCGTTGGGAAAAAGTTTGGCGGAGTGAAAAGAAAAGGTGAACTTTGCCCCCGAAATGCAAATAACCATATTTATTAACTATTTTAGCTATTCTTACTAAACTTATGAGAAAAATCTACACATCTCTTTTAGTGCTCATGCTGATGATGGTGAGCACGACAGTAAAGGCACAGTATGAGGCAACAATTGCTGCTGAACCAACAAATGATTGGGTGGCTGGTCAGCAATCGTTTGCTGCTACTGACATTGCAACAGCTCTTGGTCTGGCTGATGCTGCTGCGTTGAAGGAACTCATTAACTCGTCCACGAAAACGGAAGAGGGAATCGATGGTCCTTTTTATATCAAGACTGCTGATGGCAAATCGAACCAATACACTGGTAATGCCAATGAGTTCTGGATGGACGATGAGGGTCTGCCTCATGAGTACAGCGGTGCCTCTTGGTTCGTTGGTGTCGAGTTTGAAGATGCTGACAGCGAAGGCAATGACTCTGGCGCTGATCGCGTGAACATTTATGTGGGTCAGATGCCACAGACTTTCACGAAAAAATATGAGCCTTCTTCCCTAAAGACAACCGTCTATCTTGTGAATGGAGGAAAGGAAGTGAGCTTCGCTGTGACGCAGAATATTGCGGCTGCTACAGAAGCCACTATTAAGGTTGAGACCACGAAACTTTCTGAGTTGACATTTGTGAAGGATTATGCTGTGACGCTTCCTTTTAATGTAGGTGAATATTATGAGGGCAAAACGGTAACTGCTACACTTGATGGTATATATGAGGCATTGGGTGTTGCCAATCCTGCTGACCTTGACGGCTTTATAGACGAAAGAGATGCAGGTATTTATGGTCAGGTTGTTTCTACAGAGAATGATGAAACCATTCTGGTGGACGAATTGCAGCCGTCTCGAGTACCTACTGATGGTTGGTTCGGACGTCACACCTTGTGGGATGAAGCGACTGCTACGGAGACAGTATTGCCTGTTAATATGTTACATGATTTTGGTGGAGGTTGTACTTTCTATATACAGAATGTGAAGTTAGCTGATGGAGAGTTCAGTTTCACAACCGGCCAGTATCCTGACGGATTGAAGGTTGATGATACGGATTCAGGTTGTCTGTACATAATCGTAGGCAAGAAGGCTGTCCGCATTATAGCTCAGGTGGAGATGACGGGCTCAACAGTAGATCCTGGTGAGGATATCCCATTCGACCAATGCACTAAGGCTGGCGAAAGCACTGTTAAGGTTGTTGAGGTGGCCAGAAAAGACTACGAAACCAAGAATTTCACAGTTGATATAGCTGACATTACAGCTAAATTGGGTTGTGAGGCAGACGCTTTTGCCACGCACTACCGCTGGTGTGCTGAAGGTGTGGCTGTTTCTTATCAAGAAACAAATGATGGTTACACGGGTGCAGACGGCTATGCTGGTACGTCTGCAGGTTACACGTGGGCTAACATGGCTCCAATCTTTGTACAGCCAGTAGCATTGGCTGACGGAAAGTTTAAGGTAGGTCAGCGTGCGGGTATTTATGCAACAGGCGAAGATTCCATTACGAGTAATGTTGTGATCAACACCTCTATTCTTTATAAGTATTCTGATAAGTACTATGAAGTGAAGCTGGAGTACACCATTCAGCCTTACGGTACGGAGATTGAGGTTGTTGACCCAGGTGTGAACCCTGATGATGAGTTCGACATCGTGGCTACATTGCCTATCACGATGCAGATTATCCCAAGTAGCAACTACTATGCTGATGAGAGTGCGGAAGTGCAACAGCAGATGCAGTATGACCTTGGTATTGACAAGATTAAGGAACTTATCGGAGAAGGTTCCTATGAATTCTATGGTTTGAAAGCTCCAGCTAATGCAGATGTATACCCAGAACTGACAACTTCTACGGGTTATACGCCAAACGCAGGTTTCAATGGAGGCTTCTGGATGGGCATGCCAATTGAAAAGTTGGGTACGGAATATGTGAACACTTCTTTCTCAAGCAACTGGGGTACCAACGCATACGGTATTGAGTGGCAATTGAACGCAGGTGTTCTTGGTTTCGACCAAATTCCAGATCAGCGTCAGGTAGGTGACTTCTTCGTATCTACTTTCTACTGGGTGAATACGAACACGAACCAAGCCATCAAGTATGAGTTGAGCGTGGTGTATGTGGACGAGATTGTTCCACAGGCCGAAGTTGTGGAAGTGGTTGAAGATAAGGAAGCTATTGCAGAGGAGAAGATTGAAAAGATTGGTGGTAGTGAATTCTACGATGTGACTATCGACATTGCTAAGATTGCCGCTGCTCTTGGCGTCACTGAGGCTCAGTTCGGCGACGTTCAGATGCTGTATGCACAGAGCATGGGTGTATGGGCTACCATGAATCCTGGTGAGAGTTCTCAGTACTTCGGTACCAATGGCTACGAAGACTTGGAGAATGGTGTGGAAGCATCTGTATCAGAGGAATATGTGGTGACATTGACTCTCGATGATGTGGAACTGGGTGCTGACGATAAGATCACGCTTCGCTACGCATTCGACTATAACGACAAGCGAGTGCTCTACACCATCGTATTGGGCGCTCCAGGCTCTGCTGACGCTATTGCTGATGTGAAGATGGCAAAGGCTGATGGCGCTTGGTACACACTCTCTGGTGTGAAGGTGGCTCAGCCTACTACAAAGGGTGCTTACATCCACAACGGCAAGAAGGTGTACCTGAAGTAAGGGGATACATTTATTGAAAATAAGGAGGAGGCGGGCAAACTATGCCTGCCTCTTCTTATCCAATAAACAAAACTCATTAATTGACACACAATGAAGAAAATCTTATTTACTTTTACTGTAGCATTGGTGGCATTGGCTGTCCATGCACAAAAACAGCTCTACATTCCTAACGAATGGAAGGGTACGGAGCTTTATCGGGAATCAGACCCCAACAACCAGTACACGTGGTCAAAATCGCGCTCGAAGGAGAGCGAGAATTTCATTGTGTATTGGGATAAAGACTATGGCAAAAAGGCTCCCAATGAGTTGTCTACAAGCGATTTCTACTACGTCGATATTGATGACCTCTTGCAGAAGGCAGAGTGGTTCTATGAACTGAACGTGACTAAACTCGGTTTTGGTGGTGAAGGTTCGAAACTTGACAAGTATAAGAGCATGATTCTTCTCAACCACACTACTGAGTGGATGGCATACGGAGCTGGTTATGACTTCACTTGCCCCGCGCTGTGGATTAACCCTGCCACGTGTAAGCCTGTAGGTCATACGATTGCCCATGAGATTGGACACTCCTTCCAGTATATGGGTTACAGCGATTTGGGTGGTCACGCTGGTTTCCACGATGCCATTGGAAAAGGCTCTGGCTGGTGGGAGCAAACGGCGCAATGGCAGGCTGCACAGGCTTATCCTGATTTGAAGTGGGGTGAGAGCTGGACGGTTTACGGGGCACCTTATTTCCCTCGTTATGCCAACTATGCGATGACCCACGAATGGATGCGCTATCAGAGTTATTGGTGGCATTACTATCTGGTGGAGAAATACAATGACCGCTCCGTCATAGGTAAGCTTTGGCGCCACCAGATGAGTAAAGCTTCTGACCCTAACGAGGTGCTTATGGACTTGAAGGGGCTTTCTGTTGACGAACTCTATAAACTTTATTTTGAGTATGCCATGAAGATGGCTACTGTTGATATTGATGTAGATGGTTGTCGAGAAGAGGGCATCAAGCAAATCAACTCCGTTCCTTATCGCTATGCCTGCATCGCACTCGGCGACTCGAAGTATCAGGTTGCATACTCCTCCTGTCCACAAAGCACGGGTTTCAATATCATTCCTCTTACTGTGCCAGAGGCTGGTTCAACCGTCAGTATCGACTTCACCTCACTCAAGCAACGTACCAAACTGGCTGAAGGAGATCCTGCGGAATACTACAACGGCGATAATCAGCTGGTCAAGTTGCCAAGCACTAAGCTTTACTACAACATTAATTCTAAGTATGGTGCACAACGTGGTTTCCGCCTCGGTTATGTGGCGCTGAAGAAGGACGGCACTCGTCAATACCTTTACGAAGACCAACTCTACTGTGCTGATGCTGGCACTGGTGAGCAGACTGCTACCGTTTCCTGCACTGTGCCAGAGGGAACGCAGCAACTCTTCTTTGTAGTTTCTCCTGCTCCTAAGCAGTACATTCAACACCAGTGGGATGATGACATCAGCAACGATGACCAATGGCCCTACACTTTCGAGATTTCTGGCACAGAGCTTGTCAATGCACCTGAACCTTATGTGGCACCTGTCATCAGCGATGAGCTTGGTCTGACTGATGCAACCATTACTTACGATGTGGAACTACCACGCAATACGACAGACTATTCCTACGTGCCAGTCACTGTGGTTGGTAAAGCGCTTTCTGCTCTTGGCACCGCCTTTCAGATGGAAGATGCCGCCACAGGTGTGAACAACAAGCTTGTCGCCTGGAGCAGTGCTGAACCGGCTAATGACCAGATGAAGTTCTATGCCACCAGCACCTCTGGTAGTATTGTTAATCAAGGTAGCACCGCCAATGGCCACGGTCACTGGTTCAACGCCAGTGGAACACGCTCTGATTGGGGTTCTGGTTATGTTTATAGTGAGTTCCAACCTTCTTCCCTCACTTTCAATGTGGGACAGAAACCCTCCACGCTTACCGTCGGCAAGATCTATACCATCTCTCAGGCACTCAAGTACAATCTGAATGGAAAGACGGCCATTGTCCGTTTCATTTTCAATGTGAAGTGCGTAGCCTCCTCTGCCTCCAGCAGTTTCTCGTTGGCGAATGTGGAGCAAGATCCTAAGGTGACGGAATACACCGCCATCGAAGCGCCTGTTGCTCCTTCTTCCATCTCTTCAAAGGATGCTTATTACACGCTCAGCGGTGCTCGCATCGCAGGCCGTCCCACAGCAAAAGGAATATATCTCCATGCAGGAAAGAAAGTGTTGATCAAATAAGATCAGCACTTTTCTTTTTGTTTGAAAGGTCACGCAGAAATGTGTGGCCTTTTAAAAATTTTGACTTCCGCTCTACAAAGGGTTATCACTAATCCTTGGCAGCAACGGAAGTCCACCTATTTTCCATTAAAAACTATTTTCGATTACGAATAACTTATTGGGGATGTTATGAATTACTATTTACTACTTATAACTTGTTTTACAAAGATTTGGGCAAAATATCATAAGTTCTAACCGTATCGAAAATTTCCTTGTTATTTGGAAGAAAAAATTTACAGGTATTTTATTGTTTTCTAAGAATGTATCTATATTGTTAGTTAGAGAGTCGCTTGATTAACGAGAAGCGAGTGCGTTGTTGATGTCGCCAGCGAAGCGGTTGTCCTTCCAGTTACCGGCAATCACCTTACCACTTGCTGTGGTGTAAGTGCCCACACCATTACGCATGTCTTCCTTGAACTGACCTGTGTAGGTTGCGCCAGATGCCCATACGAATGTGCCTTGACCTTCGATGTAAGAATTGCAGAACTGACCTTCATACACGTTGCCGTTAGCGTAAGTGTACTTGCCCAGACCTTCCTTCTCACCGTTCACCCACTGACCTGCATACACATCACCATTGTTGTGGTAGTATGTGCCGAAGCCATTGCGCTGGTTGTTCTCGTAGTGACCTACATACTTATCTCCATTGGCTGCAGTGAATACGCCTTCGCCTACGCGAACATCATCCACCCATTCGCCTTCGTAAGTGTCACCGTTGGCCCAAGTGAGCTTGCCGTGACCATTACGCTTGCCGTTCTTCCACTCACCTTCGTAAGTGTTGCACTTATCTGCATAGAAAGCTGATCCGAAGCCATCCTGCTTGCCATCCTTGAAGTCGCCCTGGTACATGTCGCCATCTACCCATGAGTAACGTCCATAACCTTCAATCTGGCCGTCCACGAAGTTGCCTTCAAAGCGGTCACCATTTTTCCACTCGAAGGTGCCCTTACCGTGCATCTTGCCTTCTTTCTTACTACCGGTATATTTACCGCCAGTCTTTAAGTCTGGATTTCTATCTCCAGCATCACCCTGTGCCATCACGTGGTTGTAAGCACCGAGTGACAAGAATGCTAAAACTGTTAAGATAAACTTCTTCATAACTAAGCCCTTTCTATTAAGTTAAGTTATTGTATGGAGTTATTTATTTTTGTTTATTTTTTGAGTTGTTTTGTCAGTTATTTGATATTGACTTTGCAAAGTTACCTATTTTGTTCACACCTCGCAAGTAAAAAAACAAAATAATTCACTTTTTTTTGAAAAAAGATGTGTTTTGCGGAAAATGTGAACACTTTGCATGAATTTCCATTAACTCCCTTTGTCTTTTTTGTGTATATTTGTGTACATTTTTGGTTCTCGCTTCATCATTTTACGTTAGTTGTTGAGGTGCTGGATGAATGTTGTTGTACTTTTGTCTTTCCTTTTGGTGTTGAGTATCCTATTTTGTTTACATTTTCAGCAATCTTAATGGTATATTTTGTTCACAATAAGGGATTGTTTTGTTCACTCCCCTCATCTAACTTGCTGTTTTCCAGTGCGGAAACATCATCGGCATCTGTCAGTTGTGGGAGAGGGTTTTTGTCACTCTGTTTGGCGCCCAATTTCACGAGTTTGAAGCAGGTGGTTTGGATGCTTTGTCCGGTTGGGGCAAGTTTGCGGGCGCCATCGTCGTAGGCTTGGGTTGCACGGGCAAGGGCCTGTCCGATGCTTTCGTATTTCTTCATGAATTGTCCTACACGGTCAAGCATCTCATTGGCGAGCGCATACACTTTCTCATGATTTTGTGCTTGAGCAATCTGTGTCCATGTGAGGTTAATGATGCGCAAGGCGGCAAATAAGGTCTGTTCATCGGCGATGAATACATTTTGTGCCATCGCGTTGCGCCAAAGATCTGGTTGTGCGTTGAGGGCTGTCCAAAGGGCAGCAGAGTGGGGAACGAACATGATGACATAGTCCATCCGTGCTTTGGGGGGCTGGATGTAAGCTGAATAATCTTTCGTGGACAATTCTCGAACGTGAGCTTTCAGGCTGTCGATATGTGCCTTGAGCAAGCGTTTTCTCTCCTCCTCAGTGGTGGCGTTGGCATAGTCCATGAAAGCGGTGAGGGAAACTTTCGAGTCGATGATGACTTCACGACGTTGGTCAAGATGAAGGATCACATCAGGTCGGAGTGTCGAACCATGTTGGTTGTGGATGATATTGCCTGCCGCATCACGGATGTAGGGCTGTGTGTCGTAGTGGATGCCCCGTTTGAGTCCTTGCGATTCCAAGAGTTCATCGAGGATGGTTTCTCCCCAGTCACCCTGCACGCGGTTGCCCATCTTGAAGGTGTTGTTCAACTGATCCACACTCTTTTGGGCTGTCTCGCTCTGACGCATCATCGTAGCAATCTTCTCTGCCATCTCTCCACGCATCTCCTGCTGTTTTTCCGTATTTTCCGCCATTGCCTGCTTCATCTTATCGATGGTTTCGAGCAATGGATTGATAATCTGGCCTAAATTCTGGTTGCTCGTTTCCGAAAACTCCTTTTGTCTTTGCTTCAGCAGATCATCCGTGGCCTCCTTCATCTTGGCGCTCATGGCTGCCATCGCATCGTCAAACCTTTGTTGCAGAGCGTTGATGGCTTCTTGGTGCATGCGATCCTTCGCTTCCATGGCAAGCTGATGGGTACGCTCTTTCTCTGCCAATGCCTTTGTGTGCGCCTCTTCTTCCGTTTTTTTCAGACGAATAGCCATCTCTTCCTCACTTTTCAATTGCGACTGGAGTACATCCACCTGTGTTGCCACTTTGTTGTGTCGGCCTTGCAGGAAGAGTGCCGTGGCGAGTGCGCCAATCAGCGCGCCACCCAAAACGGAGATAATGATGGTCAGTGTTCCCATATATTATATATATAATGTACGCGCGAGGTAAAGTGCGTAGAGAATCAAGAGAATGCTTCCTTCCCAACGGACAATCTTATGATGGGTGCGGAGGAAGACCCAAAGCAGAATGCACAGACCGAACATCACCATATAGTCAACGGCGAAAGGTGTCCAGGCCTTGTGGATGGGTGCGATGGCGCTGGCCACTCCCACCACAGAGAGGATGTTGAAGGAGACGGAACCGATGATGTTGCCAACGGCCATATCCGTTTCTCCTTTACGGGCAGCCATCACGCTGGCGAAGAGTTCAGGCAGACTGGTGCCGATTGCCACAATGGTCAGTCCGATGATACGTTCCATCGTTTCTTTGTCCACGCCAAACATCTCTCCTAACTCCATTGCAATGGAGCTGGCACCGTCAATCAGCAAATCTGCACCCCACACCATCGCTGCCAGACTCACAATCACGAACAAGAAAGCACGCCATAGAGGCATCGGCTTGGTTGCTGGTGCTTCCTCCATCGCTGCTTTCGTGACCTTTCGAGACTGCCACACTTCCCATGAGATAAAGCCAATCAGCAACAGCACCATGCAGATGCCCTGCCATCGCTGAATCTCGTCACCCGTGTAGGCAAACACAATGAAGAGTACCATCGCGAAGAGCATGAATGGGATGTCGATTCGCATCATGTTGCGTGTGGATGGTAGCGGATGAATCAGGGAGGTCACACCCAATATCAGAGCGATATTCGCAATGTTCGATCCTGCCACGTTGCCGATGGCCAGTCCTGACGAACCGACCCAGGCCGCTTGGGTGGACACTAACAGTTCTGGCATAGATGTGCCGAAACCCACCACGGTGAGTCCAATCACCATATTGCTCAACTTGGCTCGTTGGGCAATGGCCACTGCACCGTCAATCAAAAAGTCGCCCCCCTTCATAAGGAGAACGAAGCCAATCAATATAAAAAGAATATTCAGTAACATTTTCCATTCTCTTAAGGTGCGGCAAAGGTACAAAGTTTTTCTGTTCCTTGCAAGTATTTCCTCATCGAATTAGCTTGTTTCCCCGTTTGAGTTAATTCAAATCATCAAATGAGTTAATTCAAACGATCAAATGAATTAATTCACGGTTTTTGAGGGATGTAAATGGAATGGGGTTGAAAGATAGGACAAAATTAATAAGGGAGGCGACCTTTAGTGGGTCGCCTCTCCTTATTAATAATGTTATAATTTATTTTCTGATTACACGTCGTTTGGCAGAGGATGCAGAGTCTATAGTGAACCGCAATTCTGGCACAGAGTCTTGAGTTCGGAAAATGAATCCGTTTTCTTTAATTTTCGCTACTTGCTCAGCTGACAAATTAATGTCAAACGATCCGTCTTTCCAACCGAGAGAAGTAGTTGTACCATCAATAGTATACATACAATTTGTTCCTAAATTCCCAAAGTCAACCTTGATAACTATTCCTGTAGTAAAGTTGGAGAATTCATTTCCTGCGATGGTATAACGTTTTTTCATGTAACCATCATCAGCCGTATCTGAGGTATATGGTACAGCTTGTGCTGCCTGCTTCACAGTTACCGTCACAGTTGCAGTCTTTGCGTAATAAACTGAGGTCTGTGGTGAAGTGACGGTGATAGTGGCAGTACCAGCACCCTTGGCTGTGATGAGGCCGCTATTAGATACGGTGGCTACACTTGTGTTGTTTGAAGAGTAAGTAATGCCAGACGAGAGCGTGTTATAATCAGCCAAGTTAATCTGGTGTGTCCCATTGGGCAATTGCAGGTCAACGCTGTAGGATGAGGTCCCATCCCAATTGTTTGTCTTATAGATTTTGAACGTCGGCTCAATGCGGTTCACTGTTACATGAATCGTCTTGCTGCTTTCCTTGTAAATTGCAGTCTTTGGCATGGTGATGGTAATGGTTGCCTCACCTCCACCATGTGCCTGAACATTGAAACCTCCTTGCGTAGCAGTGGCTGTTGCCACATTGCTGTTGCTTGACGTAAATGTGGGTGTGCCCGTATAATCCCAATTGTAAGAAAGACCTACGAATGTTGTATTGCTTCCGTTTGCCATGCTAAGTGTGACATTTGTGTTGCCGACACTCCAGTTCAGTTCTGCTTCCCCTGCCTTTTCAGCCACAATCACATTGAACGAAGCCGTGGCCTCGTTGTAGTTTCCAGCTGCAGCCTGGCGCACGGTAATGGTTGTGGATCCAGCAGCTTTACCCGTGATGGTGATGACACCTTTTTGGATTGAAGCATTGATGAGATTACCGTTGAACGAAGGTTGGATGGTGAACGTTCCTTGGCTGTTGGAATTTACAGTGACGGTAGCAGTTTCATTTACAGCCAGATTCACCTGTCCTGTATTAAATGTGATCGTAGGATTCGTCTTCTCCGCATCCGTTATCATCAGGTTAATCTTAATTTCTTCCTCTGGCCAGTTGGCTCCGTTCTCTAAGTCGGCAACCTGATGCACAGTGATAGTTTCTGTAATATCTTTCTTGTCGCCAGCTGTGACGGTGAAGGTGTTATTCACAGGATCGGTCGTGACGGTAGAGCCAGAGCCATTATGTGTAATGCTTGCAGTGAGTTTACCTCCGCTGCTGGTTGCCACTTGGAAGGTTTTAGAAGCACCAGCCGAAAGGCTTTCGTTCAATTCCGTTCCGCTGACTCCATCATTTCCCCATGTGTTGAAGCGGAGATTGGAGGTCTGGCGCATCGTAAACACAGTCACTGTGACCTTTCCTTCTTCATACTTAGTGGACATCTCCTGCTTGATGTTGACTTCAATCTTTTTGGGGTTGTTGTCTGCCACCATCACGGGGTCTGTGGTCTTACCAGACTTATTGTAGAGGTGACTGGTGGCTGTCGATTCATAAGTGATGAGCCCGTCGCTTGGAGTAGATACATACTTACTAAAGTCAATTTCACTATTGACAGGAATGAAGAACACATTCGGCGTGCAAGAAAGAATGGATTCTTGGATGCCTGTTGCAGAATAGTCAGGGATGTTGAGTTTGAATGCAGCCGTGCTTCTTGCGTCACTTTCTGATTTTGACATCGCGATAGTCTGGATCAATTCAATCACACCCACATGGGTTGCGACACCAGAAGAAGCTGGATACATGTACCAATTGGGGCTCTTCGAATGGTCGGTCACCCAATCTTGGAAAGTCGGATATACTGTTGAGATATGTTTTGCTTCCAAAGGCCATGCCCAGATATGAGAAGTCTTCTTGCCCACCTCTGGGTCATCAAGGAAGATGAATGGTGAGGGCAGACAAATCATGTATGGAGCGCCACCCATTATTGGAGCAGACACATTGGTCATGCTTTGGGTTTCGTCCAGATCCGCATAAGCCATCTCGCCGGCTTTGAGCACTTTCACGGAGAAGTCACCCATATTTCCACTGGTCGAGTATTCGTATCCCATGGTGAAATTGTCAGGCACAGGGAATTCTTTTTCCGTGCTGTTGGCTGTCTTGTTGCCTGCGTTGATAGGCTCATACGTGCCGCTTGCTTTCACTCCTTCTCCAAACATCTGGTGAATCTCGCCCAAGCATTTGTCACCATAATAGACGTAGGAAGCAAGCGTACCACCTGCTGCGAGTGCCTTGATGCTTGCTCTGCCGGAGCTGAGACGTTTGATTTGGAACACCACGTCGTTGTAGTCGATGTCAGAACCACCTCCACCAAGGTCTTCAGCTCCGATAATCCACGTTTGCGTCTCAGCTTCTTCCAATGCGGCCACATTCACGGTCTTTGGTATGGCTGGAGATATTTTCACGATCCAGTCGTTGAAGATGTAATCACGGCTGACAGCTTCGTTCTTGTTGGCAGCCTGATCTTGAGGAAGTGGACAATAGAAATCGAATCCCACATAATAGCTTCCGTCCACCTCGAGGATGATATATTCAAAGTGATTCTCGCTGTCGTTCGAGTTGAGATAGCCAAACTGATGGCTGGTCATAACTGCCATATCAATACCCATGTTTACCATCAGTGTCGTACCATAGTAGTGCTCTTTTGTCACGTCATCTGTATAGTCTGTGGTGTTGTTGCCATCGTTGAAGTTGTTGATATGCTCATACTGCTTCGTGTTGCCGTTGTAGGCGAGAAGATGATCCATGTGTTCTGACCCCAAGAACGTGTGGTTGTCCTCTGCGGTGTATTCTGCCACACCCTTATACACCTGTTGAACCCAATAGTTATCCCAAGGTACAGGCGTAGTGTTATAGGCTTTGATGGGTTGGCTAAATGCAGCAATCACCTTTGTCCGCTCAGTTTCTGTCACGTTGGTTGGACGCACCCAGTCCTGATACCAAAGGTTGCCGTTCACGTTGTGGGCACGTGTGTCCAGAGCCTCTTCTGATGCCACAGCCGATGAAGCTTGCGCCACGAAGTCAACGCTGCCACCTACCTTGGAGCGCAAGGCAATCTCACCATCGCTGACCACGATGTCCTCCTGACCTTTCACGATGTCGAAAACCAACTCCTTCGTTCCACTTACATTCTTGTATGTGTTCAGAAGTGTGTAAGTGCCGGCCTTCTCCGAATAGATCTTGATTTCTGACGAATTCTCAGTAGTTACAGTCACTTTGCCCTGAGTGGCATAGTTCCAGTCCTGCTCGGGGTCAATCGCTCCGAATTGACTCTTAAACTCTTTTGCAAATTTGAAATCTGTCTCAGTGAACCCATTGTCATAGTCACTACATCCAACAAGTGTCAGCAAAACCGCTGCCACGGGAACAAGGAGTAAAAGTAAATTTTTCTGTTTCATATTTCTTATCTTTTTAGTTTTTATTCATCGTAAAGCATGTAGATTCCTTAAATACACTTCATAGCCATCGGTTCATCTCTTTTCGTATATAATAAAGTACGCGCACGTACATATTATATATATGAATGTGCAAAGATAAGGTTTTCTGCTATTCCGTGCAAGAAAAAGTTCCAAAAAATTGAAAAAAAAGTGGTTTGGGGTGCTCATGCAGCAGAAAATCCCTCTTCCATGCGACCAAAAAAGCTATTTGGAATGTTGAACACGGATGGCACGGATTTGACGGATGCCATGCGGGGTGTTGTTTTGTCTCTCATAGATAATACAGAAATCACAGAAAGCCATGCTGCGAGTTTTTTCATGTCCACAAACATCGCGTTAGCCTTTCTGTGATTTCCGTGGTTTCTGTGTGACCTTTGAATTATATTGGAAATCTGTGAGAGAATGAAAATGCCTCTGTGTGCCTGATTGGAAACAACGGCGTTGTTTCGTTGAAACATCGGTGTAGGAAGGGCAAAACAACGGCGTTGTTTTTGAAAGGGTACGTTGGGGATACACATTATTATATATATATAAGGGGCGATCCTTGTGGAACGCCCCTTGAGAGGAATAACTTTGAAAGTTATTGAGAGAATTGTTTAGTTGTCAATTCACGGATTGCATATCAAATGTGGTGATGACATTACCAGGAGTAGTGGTGATATCTATAAGACCTGTTGGCCAGTGTTCAGAATTTTCCCCCAGACTTCCTATTATACCAATGTACCATTTGTGTTCATTATTATACGGCCAGAAATAATTCTCGTGGATTTTTCCGTCTTCAAGCTGGAGACGTCCTTCTCCTCCTGTCGGTCTAGTATCGGTCAAAACAACCGTTCTGTCTTTTTTATTGAATGCAAGATATTTACCTGTTGCGACGTTACAGAGTGTGAAACAACCAGGAACGGCATCACCTGATCCGTTGATGAATACGGAAACATACCATTTTTCATTATCATTACCATAGTTCTTCACCGTTTTGAGCTTACCATCTTCAATTGCCATTGCACATGTAAAAGGACCCGTAGACTTCAAAATAACCTTTTCTGTCACATACACGGTGATGTTAATAGTTTGTTCTGTAAAGTTTTCATTAGCGGGTGCATGGAGCGTGAGAGTATATACACCCCATCCCGCTGCGATGTTGAAACCAATAGAATGAGGCCATCCATTTTTGTTATCGCCAATATTGAAGGTCTGGCCATTAAAGGTTGCAGTCAGTCCAGAGCGGACGTTTTCATTTCCATTAAGATCCTTGATGTATACCCATAAGTAATCTCCCTTATTTACATTAATGGTGTAACTTCCTGTCTGCAAGCCTGTTTCACCCTGACCCTCTACTTGCAACCTGTATGCAAGTCCATCAGTCTTTGGAACAGCTGCTGCTGATACCTTCAATATGAAACTGGTTTTACCTGCTTCGTGAGTTCCGTCTGCGTCTTGAACAACAACGATTGTGCGTTCACCTTCATTACTTAGGTGGTCATTAGCATTAAGAACTTGCTTGTCTGCTTCCGTCTGGTTCCAAGTATGCATATAATAGTAGTAATGGAGGGTACCACTGCTAAGACCTGTCAAGTTTGCATACAAATCAGCATAGTTGTTGACATCATAATAGCTATTATTACCAGAATTCTTCACGACTTCAATGGTTTCTTTATCATGTCCGAGTTGAGAAGGCAACAATGCAGAGGCTCTTGGTCTCTGTATCTTGAGGTCATCTACTGTGGGTGCACCATCTTTCTTGTTCTCGTACCATGTGCCATAGGTGTTGTGTTTGCTCACCCACTTGGGGAAGTCGAGATAGCAGCCGTCTATGTTCATGAATTCCCGTGGCCAAGCCCAGAAGGTCTCAGTGTCATAGCCTACAGGGGTGTTTGCCTCTATGTACGAGTATGGCAAACAAATGATGTAAGGTGCCTCACCACGATTGGGGGCTGGAATACGTGAAGCACCAGATGAAAGTGCTGTGATATTCGACCAATTGGCTGATGCGTTGGCAATAGCCTCCGTACCTTTACGCAAAGTGCGAATCTCGAAGCCACCCATATTTTGATAGCCTTCGTCATTCACACCTTGGGTAAGGCTGTATTTGTTGGTACTGCAATAAGCCATCGACCAGTCTGAAGGTACCTCAATGGTAACCGTCTGACCTTCCGTGCCACGTGATGTACCAGTTACATTGTGTGCTTCATACTCGCCGCTCACTGCTGGCTCGAAACCGAAGAGCTGGTGGATTTCACCAAGACATTGTTCTGATCCGCTTTCTGGAACGTGGAAGATATAGGAAGCAAGTGTACCACCTGCAGCCAATGGTGTCACTTTGGCTGTGGTCTGTCCACTGATGTAATCAACCTTGAATACTAGGTCGTTGTAGTCGCGGTCGAACGTGCCACCCAAGTCTTCACAAGCAAGCAACCATGTACTTGTTGTTGGCTCTTCGTTGATAACGGTTGGTGTTAAACCAGAAACAGCGAGCACCACGTCGTTCAAATCCATATCAGAACCTGTGGGGTATGACCAGTCTTCAAAGCCAAAAAACATCTGACCTTCCACATTGAAAGTAGAGGCATAACATGGATCCAGGGTTGAATCCTCCGACCAATTCTCTTTGCTTGTTATGGGACCTGAACCATTATATTTCATGCCTTTTCCGTATCTCGATTCAGGTCTGTTAAGTTCAGCTTCTGAATAGTATGTGATGGTGTCTGTTCCATTATCGGAGAAAAGATACATTCCAAATTGTGTGCCTTGGGGAATATTGACTTTGATTCCTTGTCCGCAGGTAATGATTCCAAATGATTCCTTATTGTCAGTAGATGCCCAGTCTTTATGCTTCTCCATCTCCCATATCTGAAGATTCTTAAATGTAAGCCAATTGGCTAAGGGGGCATTCGCTATTTTGAATCCAATCACAAGTTCACCGTTTGCATCAGCTTCATACTCCAATGAATAAGTACCAGAGACAAAGGGGGTGCCCTCATACTCAGTCACCGTCTTATTGGCAGCTAAATCTTTCTTGTTATCGGTATTTCCAACAAAGAACTCTACTCCAGAGGGACCACCATTCTTGTTTCCGTTCCATAGACGAGCATCAATCTGCACTCTGTATCTTACTCCTGGCTGAAGTCCTGTAAATTTACGAGTGAGAGTACCTGATTTCAACACCTGATTCTGACTGGCAGGGAACCAATACTCAATGAAAGGTTGTGTCATGCCAGCATCTGAAGAATTCTTATCCGTCGTGTTGATTTTGAAGTTGGATGTGGTAACGCCATTGTCCACATTCCAACCAGTAGGCCATTGTCCATTAGAGCTTAGTTCGTTTGCATCACTATATATTCTTGTTTTATCCGAATATGTGATGTTTTCATAATACAACTCTGGATCTTCATTTTCATTATGCCCCTTGATAGTATAGATGGGAACTTTTTGAATCTTTTTCTGTGAATCATAATAATAAACACCTACAGTATTCGTCGAACCAGTGTACCAATAATATGGATAGATGATGAAAGGACCATTTGAAACGTATGAGAAGTTGTTGATCACTCTTTGAAGGTTCACCTTACCCTGTGCCACTATTCCTGTTTGTGTATCTACTGCTTGTTTGGCTTCTGCCTCCGTAGAATAGCGATACATCTGATAGGTCTTGCCATCGCCAAGATCATCAACAGGTCCCCACAACTTGGTTACCTCGATAAAACCTCCTGTCGTTTCATGCGTGGTACGTGTGCTCATTGAATTGAATACCACCACATCGCCTGGTATGCATTTCTGCGCCGTGCGTCCGTCACTTACGAGAAGATTGCGTGTGCCTTCAATGACATCGACACCCAACATTTGTGTGCCATTTACGCCTTTGTAGTCACCTACCAAAGTGTACTCACTACCACGCAACGCATAAATCTTGATGTTTGACTCGGTTTGTGTGTTGACTGTCACTGTGGCACGTTCTGCCAGGTTCCAGTCCTGTTCAGGATCAATGTCGCCAAAAGTCTCTTTGAAAGACTCTTGGAACTTGATGGCATTTTCGTTGTAGCCGTTGTCATAGTCACTACAACCAGCTAAGGTCAGCGCTCCTGCGCAGGCCACAGCTAATACCGAAAGATACTTTTTCACCTTCATAGTTTTTCTAACTTTCTGTTATGTTAATATTTATTGTTGATTATATTCTTACATCAAGTTGTGCGAATATACGCGTGCGCACACGTTCATATGTATATTGAATGTTTGGCAAAGGTCGGGTTTTTCTTTCACACGGAAGGTGCGAAATGCTAAAAAAGTTGAAAAAGGGTGGGGATTTTGTACGCATTTTTCGCTTTTATGGCCATTTTAGCATGTGGAGATTGCAATTGGGCGCACAGAAAACGCTTGTGTTTTCTTCTGTGCGGCAAACAAAGACATGTTATCTGTATGGGTGATTGTATTTGTGTGAGCACCAACGAATGTAACAAAGGCTTTCACTTTTGATATATCGACAGAATTTCTGTGCGAAACGCTTGGTGGATTCTGAAGAATCCCCTATCTTTGCCAATAAATTACTATTTACCAACCCTATCGACACTCATGTTACTGTCCATCATCGTTCCTGTCTATAACGTGGAAAGATACCTCCCACGTTGCCTCGACTCGCTGCTGCGCCAAGGGTTGCAGCCTGGTGAGTATGAGATTATCTGCGTGAACGATGGATCGCCAGACAATTCGGCTGTCATCTTGGCTGACTATGTGCAGGTGTTCCCCAAGATTGTACGTGTGGTGAAGCAGAAACATCAGGGACTGAGCAGCGCACGTAATGCTGGTATGCAATTGGCTCAGGGTGAGTATGTTGCGTTTGTGGATAGCGATGACTATGTGGTGGACAAAGCGTACCATTTCTTGCTCGAACATTTCTGTCAGGACAAGCCTGATGTGGTGTGTTTTGGTCATAAGGGCATCTCCACCGATGGGGTGATGGAGGAGGATATTGAGGCCAAGCCATACGGACAGGTTGTCTTCGAGGGTAACGGCTGTACGGCTTGTGGAAAGGGGGTGAACATGAACGTGTGGTCCAAGCTATATAGGCGTGACTTCTTGGAGAAGCACAACATCCAGTTTGTGCCTGTGATGTCGGAAGATGTGGTGTTCAACATCGAGGTGTTTTGGCGCAATCCTGCCAAGGTGCGCATCACGGACTGCGATGTCTATCGCAACGAGTTGAAGAACGAGAATGCCTTGATGCACACCAGCGACCGTCCTCAGGTGCTCAGTCAACTGAACGACCTGCTTTATGACTTGGGAGTGCTCAATCAATACATGCAGGCAGAGCAACAGGAGATCCGTCAGTTTGCCAAGCAACTCATCAACTCCATCCTCCAGAGCTTCTATAGCAAGGCCTATCGCATCTTGCTCTCGCCTAAGGAGTGGAAACGACTAATGCAACGGCGGAAGAGCTTGATTCTCAATGAGATCAATGCGGACAGTGAACCCACCTTTGTGGGGCGTTTTGTGGCTCGGCTGAAGAACCTTTCAGGCAAGTTCTACACTTCGTACCTGTTGGGGCGGATGCTTTATTGGACGATAAATTAATAACTCAACTTTCGCAAGTTGAGTTAAGGAGCAAGGAGCGAGGGGCAAGGAGCAAGAGGATACCTTGCTCATACATACCCAGATGGCAAACAAGCGAACGCCCCCTGCTCCTTGCCCCTTGCCCCTCAAAAGTTGAGCTTGCGAAACTTAAATTAATAATATAAATGATGAAAAAGAGAACAATTGTATGGTTGATGGCGCTGCTGCCGTTGGTGGTTCAGGCACAGGTTGAGGCCAAGGCTGACACCACCAAGAGCGACACGACGAAGACTTCGCTGTTGGAACGCTTGCAGGAGAAGAAGGAACAGCTGATTCAGAACATCCACGAGAAGATTGACTCGCTCAAACCCAAGGCTGAGGAGGCGATGATCAAGGCTGACAGCCTCTTAGACATCCGCAATGCCAAGATTACGACAGACACGTTCTATGTGGCTCGTCCGAGGGAGACCTGGACTTTCCGCGCCAAAGCAGATGTGTTTGGCGAGATGATGCACATCCGTTCTGTCGATGGGCTTGGCAACAGGGGCGACTACTACCTCAATGCTGACCCCAAGGTGACGTTGGGCATCATGGCCAACTATCGAGGCATCAGCGCATCCCTGTCGTTGTCGCCCTCGAAGATTCTGAGCGACATCTCCGACATGATGTCAGCCATCAACTATTACAGTAACACGTTTGGTTTCGACCTCACGTTTGAGAAGGTGGATGCCTTCCACGGACGTACGGGCATGCAGTCATCTACCCACAAACTCACCAACACCAACATGCGTCAGTTTGCACTGACGGGCTACTATGTGTTCAACGGCAAGAAGTTCTCGCTGCCGGCTGTGTTCAACAGCACTTGGATACAGAGGCGTAGCGCAGGCAGTTTCTTGGTGCAGGCCAGCTTCAACACGGGCCGTGTGAAGATAGGCGACAATCTCGACCCTGACCACGACTTTGCCTCGAGGCTCAAACGTATCGACATGAACTCCCTCTCCATTGGTGCCGGCTATGGCTATAACTTCGTGTATGGAAAACATTGGCTCTTCCATGCGACTGCCCAGCCCAGTGTGACGATATGGCAGAACTACAAGTTGCACAAAGACGATGATCAAGGTAATGAAGAGGTGAACAAGATGGACAATGGCCGCATCAACTTTTTCATCGTGGGTCGCCTGGGCGCCATCTATTCGTGGGATAGGTACTTCATCGGACTGACTTCTGTGGTGCAGCACTCCAAGAGTGGCAAGGACTCTGACTTCTCCCTGCGCGACACCCAATGGTTGGCTCGTGCTTTCTTTGGCTGGCGTGTGCAGACCAAGTTGCACAGGAGACCAGAGCCAAAACCGAGGAAACGGCGCAGAACGACGGCAACACGCACGACTGTACGGAAGTAGTTCGCACAATTGTAACATGGGAGAAAATGATTGTAACCGCCACAAAAACGTATGTGGCGGTTTCTTGTTACCTTTGCAGCCGAAAAGTCTAACTTGTTTTTAATACATTTTTAATTATTATTTAATTTACCAAATTAATTGCTTATGAGAAAGTTTACTAAACATCTCTTAGCCCTGCTGCTGATGGTGGCAGGAGTTGTGAGCGCCAGCGCAAAGCCTGAACAGGTACACGCTACGTTCGAGAATGCAGCCCCCACGGGTAATGCCTCATGGGATGGCTCTACTAACACTTTCGGTTGGTCTGCTACCAGCTGGAATCAGTTGAAGAACATTGGTCTGCCTTCTGGTGACCTTTCTGGTTACAAGAAGCTCGTGGTGGATACTGAGGGTGATCAGTTCCGTGTCCTTTTCTATCAGGATGCTGCCAACAAGACTCTCTACTGCAAGGACGGTGTGAATGAGTTCATCATTGCTGATGCTTTGCAGGAGGTTGCTCCAGACGATTGGAACTCTTTCTTGAAGAACTGTACGGAGATTTGTCTCTCTGGTGACAACGTGACAGCTCCTGGCTCTGCTATTATTAATGATGTGTACCTCGAGACTTACGATGACGAGGTTGAGCAGGTGTTTGCTTCGTTTGAAAATGCAGCCCCCACAGGTAATGCTTCATGGGATGGCTCAACTAACACTTTCGGTTGGTCTGCTACCAGCTGGAATCAGTTGAAGAACATTGGTCTGCCTTCTGGTGACCTTTCTGGTTACAAGAAGCTCGTGGTGGAT
>CAJOGQ010000028.1 GCA_905234125.1 uncultured Bacteroidaceae bacterium
TGCTTTAGTTAGGGGTAACCAAAGGTAGTGATTTTATCTTAGCTATCTTTCTTATTATTCATTTATTTGTTGATTAACTATGCATTTGTCGGATGAACCTTTTTTGTGTTCGTATCTATTCTCCAAAGAGAAAGGACGCCCTGATTCAGGGCTCCCTTTCGTGAAGGCATCATAAAAGGCCGTTACAATCAACAACCACTCCCCTGATTCAGGGTACTGCTTCTATCCATCAGTCAAAAGTGTTAGCGTGAAGGTAAGGGCACTCTCCCAATTTGGGAGGGTGCTACCCCATTTTGCCTCAATTTTCGGATTAAGCTTGAAAAAACGCTAAAATGGAAGGGAGAGACGCATTTTTTCTTGTTTTTTTTGCTTGCATTTAAAATGAATTGAGTAATTTTGCAGTGCGATTTGAGTAAAATTGCAAGGAGAATTGAGTAAAATTGCACTCAAAAAAGAGTACTTTATCATATCGATTTGAGCAATGGAATATATTCGTAAACAGTTCTATACACTAAAAGAACGGTTGCTGGAACCCAGGAAATTCATGCAGGTTCTGGCTGGTCCTCGTCAGGTGGGAAAATCCACATTGGTGAATCAAGTGCTGGCTCAGGTGACCATCCCCCATGCCATAGAGGTGGCGGATGCTGTGACCCCGAAGGACAGCGACTGGATACATCGCGTTTGGGAAGCCGCCCGCACCACGATGATGCTCAGGAAATTGGACGAGTACCTGCTGGTGATTGACGAGGTACAGAAGATTGAGAACTGGAGCGAGGTGGTGAAACGAGAATGGGACGCTGACTCGCGAGGCCATGTGAACCTAAAGGTGGTACTGCTGGGGAGTAGCCGTCTGCTGCTGAAGAAGGGGCTGACGGAGTCGCTGGCGGGTCGGTTTGAACTGATCAGGATGCCACACTGGAGCCTGCAGGAAATGCGGGATGCCTTTGGGGTGTCGCTGGACGAGTATATCTACTTTGGCGGCTATCCAGGGCCTGCACACATGATACAAGATGAGCGCAGGTGGCGGAAATACATCAAGGATTCGTTGGTGGCTCCGGCCATCGAGAAGGACGTAATCATGACGTCGAACATCTACAAACCGGCTCTGATGAAACAGCTGTTTGAGCTGGGATGCAGCTACTCGGCTGAAATTCTGTCGCTCACGAAGGTAATGGGGCAGTTACAAGATGCGGGCAATGTGACAACACTGGCTGGCTATCTGGAGATTCTGGACCAGTGCGCCCTGTTGACAGGCCTGCAGAAATATGCCAACGATGAGGCCCGAAAGAGGGGTTCCATCCCGAAGTATCAGGTATATAACAATGCCTTGCTGACGGCCTACAAGGGGCGCGGGTTCATGGCGGACAGGATGGACACGAAGGTGTGGGGCCGTTGGATGGAGAGTGCCGTGGGTGCGCACCTCTTGAGTATGGCGGACGAGTTGGACTATAAGGTGTATTATTGGCGTGAGCCGTCGAGGAATCCAGCTCTGGGCGATTTAGAGGTGGATTTCATTGTGGTTCGTGATGGTAAGGTGACGGCTATTGAAGTAAAGAGCGGCCGCAGAGGGATGAATTCCGGGTTGCCAGAGTTTGTGGAGGCCTTCCATCCCCAACGTTCGTTTGTAGTAGGAACAGGTGGCGTGAGCCTGGAGGATTTTTTGAATAGTGATGTGGAGGAGATTATTTGTACCAGAAAGAACATGATTTAACACATTTCCCTTTTTCTTTTGTTTGATATTTGGAAATAATTGTGTACCTTTGCCGAAAATTTGTAAGAGTTATGGTTACAATCAAGAAAGTTGAGACGAAAAAAGAACTGAAACAGTTTATCCGATTCAATTATGAACTGTATAAGGATAACAAGTTTTCGGTGCCTGATTTGTATGAGGACATGCTGAACACGTTCTCGGAGAAGAACCCTGCGATGGACTTCTGCGAGGCGGAGTATTTCTTGGCCTACAAGGACGGGAAACTGGTGGGACGTGTGGCTGGCATCATCAACAAGAAGGCGAACAAGGCCTGGAATCTAAAGAACGTAAGGTTCGGATGGATCGACTTCGTGGACGATGAGGAGGTGAGCGAGGCATTGCTGAATGCGGTGGAAGAGTGGGGTAGGGCGAAGGGCATGGACACGATTCAGGGGCCTTTGGGCTTTACGGACATGGATGCTGAGGGCATGCTGATTGAGGGTTTTGAGGAGTTGTCGACGATGGCCACCATCTATAATTATCCATATTATCAGAAGCACATCGAGCGACTGGGCTTTGAGAAGGATGCGGACTGGGTGGAACTGCTGATGACGGTGCCGAAGGAGACGGGTCTGCCAGAGCGACTGAAGCGTGTGGCTGAGATTGTGATGAAAAAGTATGACCTGCGAATCAAGAAATATACGTCGGCGAAGAAGATTTCGAAGGAATATGGTCAGGAGATTTTCTCACTCATCAACGAGGCGTTCAAACCGCTGTTCGGCTACAGCGAGCTGAGTCAGAAGCAGATAGACCACTATGTGAAGATGTATCTGCCTGTGCTGGACTTGAAGTTGGTGAGCTTGGTGACGGAGGCAAACGGACGATTGGTGGCTGTGGGCATCTCGATGCCGTCGATGTCAGAAGCGCTTCAGAAGGCAAAAGGAAAGTTGGCGCCGTTCGGATGGTGGCATCTGCTGAAGGCGTTGAAGTTCAAGAAGCCAAAGATTCTGGACTTGATGCTGGTGGGTGTGTTGCCAGAGTATCAGAACAAGGGCGTGAACTCGATTCTGTTCTACGACCTGTTGCCCATCTATGTGTCGGAGGGCTATGACTATGTGGAGACAAACCCAGAACTGGAACTGAACGACAAGGTGCAACAGCAGTGGATTTATTTCGAGAGAAGACAACACAAAAGAAGAAGGTGTTATAAGAAGAAGATATGATGGAAGAAACTATAACTAACCAACAAAGCGCCAGTCCTTCAGGGGCTGGAGGGCTTTATGATGATGCCAACATCATCACCTTGACGGGCGTGGAGCACATCCGTCTGCGTCCTGGCATGTACATCGGCCGATTGGGCGACGGAAGTCATGCGGAGGATGGAATCTATGTGTTGCTGAAGGAGATTGTCGATAACAGCATCGACGAGTTCAAGATGCAGGCTGGCAAGCGCATCGAGGTGGATGTGATTGAGAACAAGGCTGTGACGGTGCGCGACTATGGACGTGGCATTCCACAGGGCAAGATGATTGAGGCGGTGAGCGTGCTGAATACGGGTGGTAAATACGACTCGAAGGCGTTCCAGAAGTCCATCGGTCTGAATGGTGTGGGCACGAAGGCCGTGAATGCCTTGTCCAACCGCTTCGAGGTGAGAAGTTATCGCGATGGGGTGGTGCGCACGGCTGTGTTTGAGAAGGGAAAATTGGTGGAAGACAAGACGGAGAAGACGAAGGAGGAGAACGGCACGTTCATCTCATTCGAGCCAGATGACTCGCTGTTCCTCAACTATAAGTTCCAGGATGAGTTCGTCAGCAACATGCTGCGCAACTACACCTATCTGAACACGGGCTTGGAGATATACTACAACGGCAGTCGCATCGTGAGCCGAAACGGATTGAAAGATCTCTTGAAGGACACGATGGATGCGACGCCTCTCTATGAGATCATCCACTTGAAGGGCGACGACATCGAGATTGCTTTCACGCATACCAATCAGCAGTATGGCGAGGAGTATCACTCGTTCGTGAACGGTCAGCACACCATCCAAGGTGGTACGCATCAGAGCGCGTTCAAAGAGCATATCGCCAGAACCATCAAGGAGTTCTACGGCAAGAACTACGAGTACAGCGACATCCGTTCGGGCATCATCGCGGCCATTGCCATCAATGTGCAGGAACCTCAGTTCGAGTCGCAGACGAAAATCAAACTCGGTTCGCTGACGATGGAGCCAAATGGTGGCATCAGCGTGAACAAGTTCGTGGGCGACTTCATCAAGACGGAGGTGGATAACTATCTGCACAAGAACCTTGATGTAGCTGAGATTATTGAGGAGAAAATCAAGGATAACGAGCGCGACAGGAAGGCCATCGCTGGCGTGACGAAACTGGCTCGCGAACGTGCCAAGAAAGCCAATCTGCACAACCGCAAACTGCGCGACTGCAAGATTCACCTGAACGACCCCAAGGGCGACCTGAAGGAGGAGAGTTCCATCTTCATCACGGAGGGTGACTCTGCCAGCGGAAGCATCACGAAGAGCCGTGATGTGATGACTCAAGCCGTGTTCTCACTCAGAGGAAAACCCCTGAACTCGTATGGCCTGACAAAGAAGGTCGTGTATGAAAACGAGGAGTTCAACCTGTTGCAGGCAGCGCTCAACATCGAGGACGGCATCGACGGACTGCGTTATAACAAGGTGATTGTGGCAACCGATGCCGATGTGGATGGCATGCACATCCGTCTGCTGATGATCACGTTCTTCCTGCAGTTCTTCCCTGAACTCGTCAGGACAGGACACGTGTATATCCTCCAGACTCCGCTGTTCCGCGTCAGAAACCGCAAGAAGCGCATCAAGAAGGCAACGTTGGAGAAGTATATGGAGGAGCATCCCGACAGCAAGGGCGACTTCATCACCATCTACTGCTACAGCGACGAGGAGCGTCAGAAGGCCATCGAGATGTTAGGCCCTGAACCTGAAATCACGCGATTCAAAGGTCTGGGCGAAATCTCTCCTGACGAATTCAAGAACTTCATCGGTGCCGACATGCGTCTGGAGTCAGTCACCCTGCGCAAGCACGACCAGGTGAAGGAACTGCTCGAATACTACATGGGCAAGAACACCATGCAACGGCAGAATTTCATCATCAACAATTTGGTCATCGAGGAAGACAAGCCGGAAGAGGATACAGAATTGGAGGACGAAGAATGAATAAGATAGCCATCTTTCCTGGGAGTTTCGATCCCTTCACCATCGGACACAAGAACATTGTGGACCGCGCTTTGGAGAGTGTGGCCGACGAGGTGATTGTGGCCATCGGCATCAACTATGAGAAGAAATACATGTTCTCGCTCGAGGAACGCCTGCAGGCTATCCGTGAGGTTTACAAGGATGAGCCACGAGTGCGGGTGGAGAGCTACGAGGGACTGACCACCGACTTCGCCAAGAGGGTAGGGGGGCACTTCCTGCTCAAAGGCGTGAGAAGCGTGAAGGACTATGAGTATGAGCGCGATATGGCCGAGGTGAATCGTCGTCTCACGGGCATCGAGACCGTTCTGCTCTTCACCGATGCGCAGTATTCGAGCGTCAGTTCCAGCATCGTTCGCGAACTCATTTCCTATCATCAGGACGTCAAAGACTATTTGCCATAAGGAGATTATCATCCAATCGTAACAACATATTAACAATGAAGATAAAATCATTCTGCCTGCTGGCATGCATGGCCTTGAGCACGACGCTCATGGCTCAGGCTCAGCAAAATCAGCAAAACAATCGAGCCGCCGCGCTCGACAAGCAGTTGCGTAAGTTCATCTACACCCAAGGCTCCATCGCCCAACTCTATGTGGACACGGTCGATGTAGAGAAACTGACCGAGGCTGCTATTTGGGGCATGCTGAAGGAACTTGACCCACACTCCATCTACACACCCGCCAAGGATGTGGAGTCGCTCAATGAGAATATCACTGGCTCGTTTGACGGCATCGGCGTGCAGTTCAACATGAACGAGGATACGCTCGTGGTCATCCAGCCCGTCAGTGGAGGTCCTTCTGAGAAGGTCGGCATCCAAGCTGGCGACAAGATTGTGACAGTCAACGACACAGCCATTGCCGGTGTGAAGATGTCGAAGGAAGAAATCATGAAGCGTCTGCGTGGTCCGAAGGGAACGAAGGTCAATCTGGGTGTCATCCGCCGAGGCGTAAAGGGCGTGCAGAAATTCACCGTCACCCGCGACAAGATTCCCATCTACACCATCGATGCCTACTACATGATTGACGACGAGACAGGCTACATCCGCGTGAACAACTTCGGTTCGACTACCAACAAGGAGTTCCTCAATGCTTCCACCTACCTGATGGGCTGTGGCATGAAGGACATCATCATCGACCTGCAGGGGAATGGCGGAGGCCTGCTTCAATCGGCTGTAGAACTCGCCAACCATTTCCTCGGCAACAACGAGATGATTGTCTATACTGAGGGACGTGCGGTAGGTCGTCAGGAATATCATGCCAACCCTACCAAGCTGCCGTTCCGCAAGGTCGTCGTGCTGGTGGATGGCTACACTGCCTCTGCCTCCGAGATCCTCTCTGGAGCCTTGCAAGACCACGATAGAGGCATCATCGTAGGACGTCGCACCTTTGCCAAGGGACTCGTGCAACGCCCCATCCCTCTGCCCGATGGTTCGGAGATTCGCCTGACCATCGCCCACTACTACAGCCCCATCGGACGCTGTTTCCAGAAGCCCTATGAGAAGGGAGACCGCAAGAAGTACGATCACGACATGCTGGAACGGCTGAACAGTGGCGAACTGATGAGTGCCGACAGCATCCACTTCCCAGACTCGCTCAAGTTCACCACCGTGGGTGGACGCACGGTCTATGGTGGTGGAGGCATCATGCCCGACGTTTATGTGCCTCTCGACACCATCCACTACACCTCGCTCCATCGCGAGATGCAGGCCAAGAGTTGCATCAATTATACGGCTCTCAAATGGCTCGACAAGAATCGGAAGCAGTTGGCCAAAGAGTATGAAGCCAATGATTTTAAGAAGGAACGCGCCAAACTCATCGAGGGCAAGAGCGTCAATCAGGAGAAGTTCCGTGGTGGTTTCGAGCGCTTCAAGCAGACGTTCAACGTGCCACAGGAGATGATAGACATGGTGTTCGCCAAGGCGAAAGAGGAGAAGATTGAATACACAGACTCCATGTACCAGGCCACGCTCCCTCTGCTTCTGAAGCAGATGAAGGCTTTGGTGGCTCGCGACCTCTTCGACATGTCCGAATACTTCGAGCTCATCAATCCGACCACCGAGATTTATCAGCAGGGACTCAAAGCAATCAAGGACGAGGAACTCTTCAAGAACATCAAAACAGAATAGACTATGATTTCATACCAGACAGACGGCGTCAAGATGCCTCCCATCCGTCGGCGCGACATTAGCGCATGGATCAAGGCTGTGGCCGCCACCTACGGAAAGAGGGTAGGAGACATCGGCTATATCTTCTGCAACGACGACAAGATTCTCGAGGTGAACCGTCAGTATCTCCAACACGACTACTACACCGACATCATCACCTTCGACTACTCTGACGATGCCCTCCTGACTGGTCGCAAGGACACCATAGCTGGCGACCTCTTCATCAGCCTCGACACCGTCCGCACCAATGCCGAACAGCAAGGCACCACCTACGATGAGGAACTCCACCGCGTCATCATCCACGGCATCCTCCACCTCTGTGGCATCAACGATAAAGGCCCAGGAGAACGCGAAATCATGGAAAGAGAAGAGAATCAGGCGCTAACCCTTCTTCGTCAAGAGTAGAGTTTAGAGTATAGGGTTTAGAGCATAGAGCCCATTGATGTTAGTATCCTGCGGTTTTCCCGCAGGAATAAAAAAACAAACGTACAAACAATACACAACAATATGAAAATCTTCCAACACGTATCAGACATCGGCGACCTCCGCATCGCCCTCCAAGAGGCCTTCGACATCAAGGCCGACCGTTACAAATATCAGCATCTCGGCAAGAACAAGACCGCCATGCTCATCTTCTTCAACAACTCCCTGCGCACCCGCCTCTCCACCCAGAAGGCGGCGCTCAACCTCGGTATGAACGTCATCGTTCTCGACGTCAATCAAGGAGCCTGGAAACTCGAGACCGAGCGAGGCGTCATCATGGAAGGTGACAAGAGCGAGCATCTCCTTGAGGCTATCCCAGTCATGGGCTGCTACTGCGACATCATCGGCGTCCGTTCCTTCGCACGCTTCGAGTCGCGACAGGACGACTACGAAGAGAAAATTCTTCAGCAGTTCATCAAGTACAGCGGACGCCCCGTCTTCTTCATGGAGAGCGCCACTGTCCATCCCCTCCAGGCCTTCGCCGACCTTATCACCATCGAGGAATACAAGGACAAGACCCTCATCCAGCCCAATCCCCTCTTCGGAGGCGAGGCCATCCAGCGCACACCCAACCGTCGTCCCAAGGTCGTCCTCTCCTGGGCACCCCATCCCAAGGCTCTGCCCCAGGCCGTGCCCAACTCCTTCGCTGAGTGGATGCGCGCTGCCGACGTCGAGTTCGTCGTGACCCATCCAGAAGGCTATGAACTCGACCCCGAGTTCGTGGGCGATGCCAAAGTGGAGTACGACCAAATGCGAGCCTTCGAGGGCGCCGACTTCATCTATGCCAAGAATTGGAGCTGTCCAGGCGTCACCCGTCCTGCTGACTACGGAAAAGTGCTCGGCGACTACCACGACTATGCCGATTGGACTGTCAGCGACCGTCAGATGGCTGTCACCAACCAGGCCTTCTTCATGCACTGCCTCCCCGTGCGCCGCAACATGATCGTCACCGACTCCGTCATCGAGGCCCCCACCTCCATCGTCATCCCCGAAGCCGCCAACCGCGAAATCTCCGCCACCGTCGTGCTCAAACGGATGCTCGAAAGCTTATAATATATATAATGAGCAAAGACAATTCAGCACTTCTCCTACCTCTATCTTAAGAAAGTGGGGTAGGGGAGGTGAGGAACTCTGCCAGTTTTGCCACTGCTCGTGCTCGATGGCTGATGCCGTTTTTCACTTCATTGCCCAATTCGGCAAAGGTCTGAGTGTAACCATCGGGGATGAAGAGGGGGTCGTAACCAAAACCACCGGTGCCACGTTTTTCTTGGATGATGTGGCCCTCGACTGTGCCGTCGAAGAAATGAGTTTCCCCCTGATAAATCAAGGCAATACTGGTGCGGAAACAGGCTTTGCGGTTGGTCTCATTGGCCATCTTACAGAGAAGCACATCCATGTTGGCTTCGTCTTTACTGCCCTGGAAAGTGACCCCATTCTTGATGGCATAACGGGCTGAATAGACACCTGGTTCACCATTCAAAGCTTCAACCTGAAGACCTGAATCATCGGCAAAGCAGTCATAACCATAGTGTTCCTTCACGTAGGTGGCCTTCTGGAGGGCATTCTCACGGAAAGTGGTTCCTGTTTCAGGGATGTCCACCTCACAGCCGATGTCCTTCAGATTCTTCACTTCGTATTTGTTGCCAAGGATGGCACGAATCTCTTCCAACTTGTGGGTGTTGTTGCTGGCAAAAACGATTGTTTTCATATTCTTCTAACCTTAACGTTAACCTCAATTTTAACAAAAAGCAATTAGACTTTGAAGCTTGGATTATTTTTGCAAAATTAGCACATTCATTTCACATTTAGTAGCAGTTTTCCATCTTTTTTTAGCATTTTCTGCATTTTTTCTTATTTTTGTTTGACAAATAGAAAAAATACTCCTACTTTTGTTTACAATTTGTTTTTAATATGGAAAAGATAGACAAGCTTGACAAGCAAATTATGGAGATTATTGCCTCCAATGCCAGGATTCCTTTCAAGGATGTTGCCGCTGTTTGTGGTGTATCACGTGCAGCCATCCATCAACGTGTTCAGCGATTGATTGACACCAATGTCATCGTGGGTTCTGGTTATGTGATTAACCCAAAGAGTCTTGGTTACAAAACCTGCACATACGTGGGCATCCGTTTAGAGAAAGGTTCGATGTATGGGCGTGTGGTGAATGAGTTGAAAAAGATTCCTGAGGTGGTGGAATGTCACTACACCACGGGGCCTTACACGATGTTGATAAAGCTCTATGCAAGAGATAATGAACAGTTGATGGACCTCCTGAACAAAAAGATTCAGGGCATCTCTGGTGTGGATTCTACTGAAACGCTCATTTCCCTCGACCAAAGCATCAAGAAGGTGGTGCCTATCTGCGTGACAGACAAACCTGAAGAGAATATTAAGAAAGGAGGTAATGCTCAAATCATTCTCGACGATGATGAATAGTTATCAACATTAACTCTTCACATAGGTTTCTATCGGCTGTCCGAAATCAGTGTTGACTTCCACCAACATTGCATCAGAAAGTATAGGGGCTTTGACCTTTCCATCGATGGTCATCGTCCCTTTTTCTATGTAACATTCATCCCACTGACCACTATCGATGAAGGACTGAAGCAATTCTGCTCCTCCTTCCACCAAGACTGTCTGAACACCATCCTCATAAAGCCTTGTTAGTATCTCACTTATATCTGTCGTTTGAATGAGATGAAAACCTTCTGGAAGTTTGAGAGGCTGTGAAGAAACCACATATCTTTTGGGTGAGTCGCCTGCCCAAAGGCGGTTGGTCAATGAAGGCTTGTCTATTTCAAAGGTCTTCCTCCCCACCAAGATGGCCTGATGTTCTGCCCGACGCTTATGACATATCATCTGGGTGTATTCATTAGATATATGGCCATCTATATAGCCATCAGCAGACTGAGCCCATTTCAAAGTAACAAACGGACGATGCTTTACATGAAAAGTCATGAAGCGTTTGTTGAGCGCCTTACACTCATTTTCCAAGACACCTACAGTCACATCTATCCCAGCATCCATCAATTTCTTAATTCCTCTGCCCTGAACCTTAGTAAAAGCATCTTTACAACCAATCACACAACGCTTGAAACCTTTACTTATCAACAGGTCTGCACAAGGAGGTGTCTTGCCATAATGACTGCAAGGTTCCAAACTCACATAGATAGTACTTTCTTTCAGCAATTCCTCATCTTCCTGCTTGACTGATGCACAGGCATTTACTTCGGCATGACCTTCACCACAACGTATATGATAGCCTTCGCCAATGATTCTATCATGATAAACAATCACAGCACCCACCATCGGATTGGGCTGTGCATTCTTCATCCCATTCCGAGCCAGTTGCAGACAGCGACGCATATACATCTCGTCAGTTTTCAACATAGTGTTCATAACTTATCAACTTACTTATTAACAAGTGCAAAATTAAGAAATAAACATCAAAAATGAAAATAATCCATCATTTTAATAATCAAATATTTGCAATGTTGATAAAAACCCGTAAATTTGCCACCTATTCAAGTACTATCAACAGATTATTGACTTCTTATCCACATTTATTTTCAACATAGTTATCAACTGACAATATGAGCGACGGAAACTTCAACAGACAACTCTTGCCCAAGACAGAACTGTCTTCTGGACTCAGAGCAGGCAAAGCACAGATGCGTGCCAAAGCAGAACAAGCTTTTAATGAGGTAGTTAACACCTTCCTCAGTCATGAATCAGAAGAACTCAAGGAATCCATGCACCAACGGTTTATGGAACTACTGAGGTAACGGAATATGGTAAATTGTAAATAACCTTGTTCATAATTGGGTTGATATTTTTCTCATAACTTCTAACAACTTTTCTTGCTTTTTTTATTCCTTTTTATATACCCAAACCTCTTCTAAATATCCAAAAAAAGTTGTGTTTTTTTTCTACATAGTTTCTTTCCTATTATGAACAAAACAACTCATTGATAATCAATACCTAATCATACTTTTCAACAGCATCAACACGCTATAATAACCATCATATTATTCTTTAAAAATTAAAATAGAAAAGAATATATATAATGATTGTTGATGGGATGGGTGTTGATGATGGCTCGATTAGTGTATCATCAGCTGTTTAGCAAACTCCCAGATGACCGTGCCTGCTGTCGTGCTGACATTAAGGGAGTGCTTGGTGCCAAACTGAGGAATCTCTATACAATCATCGGAGGCATCAACCACTTCTTGATGTACACCTTTCACTTCATTGCCCAGGATGATGGCATATCCAGCGGATTGAGCATTGAGAGTTGAAAGGTCTAATTCATTCAGCATCGTAGATTCTTCACATTGCTCTATACTATATATAATGTATCCCTTCTCTTTCAGATAGGCAACAGCATCGAGGGCTGTTGGAAAGTGTTTCCAGTCCACTGTGTCCTCTGCTCCGAGGGCAGTCTTGTGGATTTCAGGATGAGGAGGTTGAGCAGTGATGCCACAAAGATAGATGGCTTCCACACGAAAGGCATCAGCAGTACGGAACACACTGCCTACATTGTACATGCTTCTCACATCATCGAGCACAACAATGAGAGGCATCTTCTTGGAAGCACGAAACTCTTCTACATTCATGCGTCCCATCTCTGTTATCTTCAACTTTCGCATAGAGGAACTCGGCTGAATGGCTTTTATCTTTTATACATTATATATTATTATATTCACATCTGCCCACTTTCGATGAGCAAAATGGCTCTTTCTGTCAGTCTATCATCCACATCTGGGTCATATTCCTTCTTAAGACTGGCTCCAAAGAGAGAGGCAAAGGCATTGTAGAAGCCTGCCTTGAACGAACCCATGTACTTCTTGATGAGCTCATAGCCTGTCATGTCACATTGACGGTCAATCAACTTGATGAGTAACTTTCCCTGAGCAAAGGTGAGTTTCTTCAATTTTGGGAAGTAAATGGCCTTCAGTTCTTTCTCTTGTTGTTTAAGATAGGCATCTTTTTCTTTCTTGGTAGGCAGAGAGTCCATGTGGGCAATGGTCTTGTCCACCTCTCTTCTGATGTCACAGGCAATGGGATAGACCTTCTTGATGTTGGCGGCTATCTTATAATACTTCTTGGCTTGACGTTCGTTCTTGAACACTAATTTGCCAAACACATAGTAGTCAGCGAAGAGAAAACTTGGAATCATCTCTCCGTCATATTCCACCATGCCAGTGTAGTACATGCCATGCGAGAAGATAGGTTCACCTGTCATAGCACGTTCAGTTGCTCTGTCAGACTTTATCTCTTGAGCCTGACACAGCACACTTGCCATCAGCATCATCACTGAAAGCACGATGAACCGCTTTTCTTTATGACCTACTATCTGCATAACCTACCTTACTTACTCTTTTATGTTGATGATCATCCTCGCTTTATCGTTTTAATTCGGGTGCAAAATTAGCAAGAAAAAAAAATATAAAGCCTATTTTCACTTTTCATAACATAGATTTTTAAGGATTATTTACTTCTTTCAGCACAAGGAATGTAGGATAAATTAAAGTATGTTACAAATTTAACAATTTGTGAAACATGAATGGAAGGCATGTAGTGTGAAATCTTCGTACCTTTGCACAGGAGTCCACCTATCGTATGGGATTTGGATTAAAAACTATTTACTGTTATAAAACCTAATTAATGAAAAAAATCTTTTTTACCCCAATGTTGCTATTGGCATTGAACAGCACAGCACAAAACCCTGTCGTTCGTGATCAGTTCTCAGCTGATCCGACGGCACGTGTGTTCAATGGCAAAGTTTATCTTTATCCATCGCATGACATTGTGCCTCCTCAAGGTGCTCGCCAAGACTGGTTCTGCATGGAAGATTATCACGTCTTTTCTTCAGAGAATCTGACAGATTGGAAAGATCATGGTGTGATTGTCACTCAGAACAAGGTGCCTTGGGTACGTCTTGACTCTTATTCGATGTGGGCACCTGACTGTGTCGAAAAGAATGGTAAGTACTATTTCTATTTCCCCTCTGCTCCTCAGGCAGGAGGTGGTTTTGCTGTTGGTGTGGCCATAGCAGATAGTCCAGAGGGACCATTTGTTCCTGAACCAGAGCCTATCAAGGGTATCAACGGCATTGACCCATGTGTGCTTCAGGCATCTGATGGCAATGCTTATATATTCTGGGGCAATGGACGTTGTGCCAAACTGAAACCCAACATGAAGGAACTTGCTGATGACAACCCTAAAGAAACTGTCAAGTGGGGTGAACGTGAGTTTGAGATGACAGGTGTCAATTGTCTCAAAGACTTGCCCAATCGTCAGGCAGAAGGACCATTCGCATTTGAATACAATGGCAACTATTACCTTACTTATCCTTATGTAAGGGAAAAGACAGAAGTGATAGGATATGCTATGAGCAAGAATCCGATGGGTCCATACGAATACAAAGGAATCATCATGGCTGAACATGCCAATGGTTGCTGGACAAATCACCATAGCATTGTCAACTACAAGGGTCAATGGTATTTCTTCTATCACCATAATGATTTCTCACCCAGCGATGACAAGCGCCGTTCTGTCTGCATCGAGAAATTGACATTCAATGCTGATGGCACCATTCAGGAAATCAAGCCAACCATGCGTGGTGTAGGTATCAACAAAGCTACTGAGAAAATTGAGATTGACCGCTACAGCAGTGCCAGTGCCAATGTGACTACAGAGTTGATAGACACCATCAACACCTTCCGCAGTTACCAGGCTACACTTCCCACCAAGGGTAGTTGGCTTCGCTATAATGATGTAGATTTCAGCGTGCTCAATAATAGTTATGTCATCATCAGCGCCAAGGCCAGTGACAACACGGAGTTGTACATCCGTGAGAAAGCTCCTAATGGCAAAGTGATTGGCAAAGCGAAGATGACTGTGAAGCCTGAGACACCTCAGGGAGCAGGTCAGGCACCATCCATGTTCCGTCGTGAGATGACCAACCAGTGGCTCACTCTGACAGTTCCTTTGGAATATACACCAAAGGGTGTTACTGATTTGGTAATCACCAACGAAGGTAACGGCTCTGCCAGTGTGGATTGGGTGCAGTTTAAGAATCGTCCTAAGTATTTCTCACCTGTCACCACTCCATCTGCACAGCCTGATGATGAGGGCTTCATCCGTCGTTGGATGCTCTTGGAACCTATCGACAAACCCAATCGTGGCAATACTGTCTTCACTGACACCTACCTGCGTGAGCACTTCAATATGGAATACTTCAAGGGTCAGCAGACTATCGTGCCAAAGGATGGCCAGAAGGTGAAAGTTTCCTTCCAGCGTGAAGAAGTTCCTGCTGGTTTTGGTCGTGGTCCACAACAGCAAGAGCCTGCTAAACCTGTCATTAAGACTGTCAATCAGACTCTTACTTGGCATGCCCTCGATAGCGAGAACATGAACGTGAAGCTCTTCCGCTTTGCAGAGAAGTGGGGTCAGCAAGTCTATGGCGTGCTCTTCTGGGCTGTGACCATCATCGATTGTGATGAGGACATAGAGGATGTACGTCTGGCTGTGGGTTCCAATTCTGCTTCGATGTGGTGGCTCAATGGCGAAGAAGTCCTCTTGCTCTCTGGTGACCGCCGTATGGTGAAGGACGATGCTATGTCACCCCGTCTGACCCTCAAGAAAGGTCGTAACATCCTGCGTGGAGCCATCATCAATGGTCCTGGCATGAGCGACTTCTGTGTGCGTTTCATCGACGAGAAAGGTAACCCTGTAAAGAATTATTCAATCAAAGCACAATAAACATGAAAACGAAATATCTGATAGGTCTGTCCATTATCATTTCTAATTTATCATTCAGCTCTGTCAAAGCGCAGAGTGGCGCACCCTATATTCACGACCCTTCCACTCTGGCCGAATGTGATGGCAAGTGGTACACTTTCGGCACTGGTGGTGGAGGCATCATCTCTGCTGATGGCTGGAACTGGAACAGTGGTGCTGATCGTCCTGGTGGCGGTGCAGCTCCTGACATGCTCAAAATAGGCGACCGCTACCTTTGCATCTATGGTGCCACAGGTGGTGGACTTGGAGGCGGTCATGCAGGTCGCATCCTCACCATGTGGAATAAAACCCTTGATCCTAAGTCTCCTGACTTCAAGTGGTCAGAGGCTGTTGAGGTATGCTTTTCTGATGGTATGGAAGATCAGGATGCCATCGATCCAGGTCTCTTGCTCGACCCCACCACAGGACGTCTGTGGGCAAGTTATGGCACATATTTTGGCACCATCCGACTCATTGAGCTTGACCCCAAGACGGGCTTCCGTGTAAAGGGCAACAAGGAGAAGGACATCGCCATCGACTGCGAAGCCACAGACCTCATCTATCGTGATGGCTGGTATTATCTTCTTGGCACCCACGGCACTTGTTGCGATGGTGTGAACTCCACCTACAACATCGTAGTGGGTCGTTCACGCAAGGTGACAGGTCCTTATCTCGACAATGTGGGACGTGACATGTATCATGGTGGTGGAAAGATGGTCATTGCAGCTGGTGATCGTGTGTGTGGTCCTGGTCATTTCGGACGTACCATTATCGACGAAGGTGTGGAGATCATGTCATGCCACTATGAGGCCGATTTCGATCAGGGAGGTAGCAGTGTGCTTGGCATCCGTCCTCTGCTTTGGAAGAATGATTGGCCATACGCAGGTGACCGCTTCAAGGAAGGCACTTACGAGATTGAATCTGAGCGTCGTGGTTATTCCCTCGAACTTGCTGTTGATTTCGTCCGTCTAAATGTACCTCGTCGAGGTGGATTTGGCAGACCAGCCAACGATACTCCTGTTGTGCCTGTAGCCAACCAGAAGTTGGAAGATGTCATCAGCACTTGGCCTTCAGGCGAAATCCCAGCCCGCATTGGAGACTATATGTTCCGTCCTCATCAGAAGTGGACTATCACCGCTGTGCCAGAAGCAGGAGGCTATCTAAGCAACCCTTACTTCAAGATTACTATCGAGGGAACCAATCGTGCCCTCTCAGCTACAGCCAACACAGAGGTGACAACCGTTCCTGAGTTCACAGGTGCTGACGAACAACTCTGGCGCATTGAGCAACTCATCGATGGAACCTTCCGTATCATGCCAAAAGCCATTCCTGGACGTCAAGGCATCAACACCAAGTACTGCCTCTATTCCATTGGCGACAGCACCCCAACCTTGGCAGAATACGATTTCAAGTCCGACAACTCCAAGTGGAATTTCCGTGCACACTAAATTCGTGTACAAAGAAAAACTACTTTAACTTTCAAAATTTGGGCAATAGAAGAGGCTCTCGCTGTCATCGCACAACGGGAGCCTCCATCTTTTCTGTCTTTTGATGTTCTTCCTCAGTGACTCAGAATTCAGAAATTCAGTTTTATATGGGAGGGTGTGAAAAGTGAAAATAAGCATTATTATTATATATATATAATAATAAAATTTTTAGGTTCCCATTTTACCTGCTCATCAGAAAACTGAATTCTGAATTCTGAGTCATTTTTGAGTCAGAAGCCTGAAATAATCTCAAGGTTGACGAGCCGGTACCCCCAAGGTGTTGAGCCGGTAGCTCAAAGGCGACGAGCCGGAGCCTCAAGGGCGTTGAGGCCGAGCCTCAAAAGGGCTGGGGTAGGGGAATGATTACCGATTCTGCCGCTTGCTCTTCATCGTCACTAAGGGCACAAGCATCTCCTCAAGGCTGATGCCTCCGTGCTGGAAGGTGTTGCGGTAGTAGTTGACGTAGTAGTTGTAGTTGTTGGGATAGGCGAAAAAATCATCGTTTTGAGCGAAGATGTAGGCCGTGCTGATATTTGGCGAAGGCAGGAAGGCTGCTTTGGGGGCTTTCAACTCATAGACCTGTTTGGGGTTATAGGAGAGGTTCTTCCCAAGTTTGTAACGCAGGTTGGTATTGGTATTTTTGTCGCCAATGACCTTGATGGGGTTGTTCACACGGATGGAACCATGATCTGTGGTGATAATGATATGGGCATCTGTCTCCGCCAAATGTTTGAAGAGTTCGCGCACAGGGGAATTGCGGAACCATGAGGCCGTGATGCTTCGGTAGGCTCGTTCGTCGCTGGCGAGTTCTCGCACCATGCGTGATTCGGTACGTGCATGACTGAGCATGTCGATGAAGTTGATGACCAGCACATTGAGGTCGTTACCCATGAGGTTGCGAAAACGCTCAACCAGTTTCTCTGAATCGGAGGAGTTGTTGAGCTTGAAGTAAGAGAAGGTGTTTTTGCGACGGTAGCGGTCGAGTTGTGTCTTGATGAGGGGTTCCTCATTGAGGTTTTTACCTTCTTCTTCGTCTTCATCCACCCACAGGTCAGGGAACATCTGTGCGATTTGGCTGGGCATCAAGCCAGAGAAGATGGCGTTGCGTGCATATTGGGTGGCTGTTGGGAGGATGGAAAGCATGAGCTGTTCGTCGAAGGTGAAATCATCGGCGAGCTCTTTGGATATTTCGCGCCATTGGTCGTAGCGGAAGTTGTCGAAGACCACCAGAAAGACCTTCTTGCCCTCGTTGAGCAGAGGGAAGATGGTTTTCTTGAAGATGTCGGGCGACATAAGGGGGCGGTGCTCGCTATCCTGCACCCATGAGAGGTAGTTCTTGCGGATGAACTTGGCGAATTCGTTGTTGGCCTCAGCCTTCTGCATGCGGAGCATTTCGGTCATTTCGCTGTTGGTTTCGGAGAGTTCCAATTCCCAAAACACCAATCGTTTATACACTTCCTTCCAGTCTTCGAGCGTGTAAGAGTCGTTGATTTGCATGCCTATCTTGGAGAAGTTCTGCTGATAGCCCGTGTTGGTCACCTCGGTCTCGATGGCACGCTTGTGGAGGTGCTTCTTGAGGGTGAGGAAAATTTGGTTGGGATTGACGGGCTTGATGAGGTAGTCGGCTATCTTGGAACCGATGGCCTGATCCATTATATTCTCCTCTTCACTTTTGGTCACCATGACGATTGGGATGGTGGAGTTGATTTCCTTGATGCGTGAGAGGGTTTCGAGTCCGCTCAGTCCTGGCATGTTCTCATCGAGGAAGATGAGATCGAAGGAGCGTTCGCGGCACAAGTCGAGTGCGTCCTGTCCGTTGGTGGCGGTCACGACTTCATATTCTTTCTTTTCGAGGAAGATGACATAGGCTTTGAGCAATTCAATCTCGTCATCGACCCATAGGAGAGTTCCGTTCATTGTTTTGGTTTAGTGTTAAAAGATATAGTTGTCTTCTTCCCATTCCTCGTCTTCCTCCTCGTCTTCCTCTGGCGGTTCTGGCAGTTCGGTGGGTTCGTCAAGAGTAGAAGGTTCGTCTTCGTTGATGCGCAAGGAGCCGATGCGGTCGAAGTTCTCGTCGTAGAAGTCGAAGTAGTCGGCAAAACTGAATCCCTTCATCAGTTTCTTCAGGTTCTCCTCGCTGATGATGAAGCATTTCAATCCCTCCAACTTATAGGCCATATCGTCGTTGTTGAAGAGGCGGTGCATGTAGATGTAAGCCTCATCGTAGTTGAGGAATGTGCGTACCTGCATCATGTCGATGCCGTCACCCTTCTCCTCTGAGATGTCGAAGTTGCGCACTGTGAAGGCAGTGAAGTTATAGCGTGCCATCTCATAGAGGAGTTGGTTGACATCCACCGAGTTGCGTTCGTAGGCAATGACGAACACGAAATCTGTGTTCTTTTCGAGACTGAATGTGGAATCGTTGGCCAATGAGTCGGTCTCATCGAAGAGTCCCCGACGACGTTCCCAGATGCTACCCATCTCAAACTTGCCACCCTGCAACAAACGACCTTCCTTGAGTCCCTTCACATAGAGGCCTGCCAATTCGCTGACACTCGATTGCGGATATTTCTCCACCAGATTTTTCAGGTCGGTCATGAAGTGTTCGCGATCTCCCTGTTCGAGTCTGCTCAGGGCTTCGAGGAAAAGGAAGCGCGCACGATTTTCTCCTTCAGGATATTCGCGCTCCATCTCCTGACTATTGCGGATGACAGTCTGATAGTCGCTCAACTGGAAGGCCTCGTAGGTTTCAGTATAAACGGAGTCTTCGATATGTTTGCCATATCGTCCCTTGAACTCAAAATTGGGGTCAGCAATGAGTTTTCCGTGTTCGTTGTCAGGATATTCGGCAATAAGCCGTTGCTTATAGTCCTCTGCATCGTCACGCCGTCCCATTCTGGAATAGAGCTGGAACATGTTGTAATAAAGCTCATCCATCTGCTGGAAGTCGGGGAAGTGGAGCAAGATGCGTTGGAAGGTACGTTCAGCCAAAGGGAAGTTGTCCATCCTGTCCTTATAGATGATGGCAGAGCCATAGAGACCCTCGACAAGTGCCGCATTGGAAGCCGCCATCTGCTCTTCGGTAAAGGGAATGTCCTTCAGATAGTATTCAGGACGATGGGGGTCATTGGCATATTCTTCGGCCTTGATGGAATCCTTCTCTTCCTTGGAGATTTTCTTTCCCTTGTTGGCCTTGTAAATACTGTCTTCAACGGCAGCGATGCTGTCCTGCACAGCCTTCAAACTGTCGGAAAGTTCTTCATCTGACTCGTTGAAATCGCTTAGCACAGTCTTGTTACTGCGTCTCCAGTCATCTGCCAGTTCACGTTTGCCCCACTTTTTCTCAAACTCAGCCTTACCTGCCGATACGGCTGTGGGGTTGTAGAAATACCACACGGCTGTTTGTTGCTGTCCGTTGCGGTTGGCAACACCTTGTTGTGCATTGGCGCCAGGACGCTGTGCTCCATTGTTCTGCGCATTGCTGGCCTCCTGCGCCTTCTTCTCTTCCTCACGCTCCTTCTTCTTCAGTTCCTCAATGGTTTTCTTGATTTTCTCCATACGGGTCACAGAGTCGAGGTTAGCCATCATCTGAAGACTGTCTTGCAACTCCACAGCCTGTGCGAAAGGCAGCAACTCATCGAGAATCTTACTGCGTTCATCAGCTTCTTTATACTTCTCATGTTCTTTGTCCAACAAGCCCAGCACCTGCGAATAGCATGCTTGTGCATCCACAAACTTCTCCTTCTCCCAATAGAGTTGTCCCAAGTGCAACATCACCACACCTTTCTCCAATCCATTGCGAGTGCTCTTCTCCACACCGTCCTTGTATGCCCAGATGGCACGGGTGGTGTCGCCCCTCGACAAGTGAATATTGCCAATAGCGTAATATACTTGGTCGAGATACTCCTTGTTCTTAGGATTCTTAGCCATCGCATTCAACTTTCGGATCATCTGCTTGGCCTTTCCCTTCGACATGGCTTCCGTCATCTGAATCTTGGCATTGAACTCCAGTTCATAGGGAGGATTTCGTCTGATGACTTTCTTGAAATAACGGAAAGCCTCCGGATCGTGACCAATCTTATGGTAGAGCTGTCCTAAAAGCATGTACATTCGTGTTCTGGGGAGGTTTCTGTGCTCTGCCTTCAAAGCTTTCTCAATGTTCAGGATGGCCTCCGGGTATTGCTTCTGACGTAGTTGGATGTCAGCCAATACAGAGGCTTTCAAAGGTTCGAGCTTGGTGGGGAAACTGTCACGTTGGGCTTCTGTGATGAGATTCTCCGCATCGTAGAACCACTCCAATTCAGCATAGCAACGAGCCTCCATGAGTCGTGCCATCGCCACAAGATTGGGCTTGGTGGCATACAATCGCTGGATGTAGGCAAAGGTGGAGGAGGCCTCCATATATTCACCCTTTCGGAACTGTGCCTCGCCCATCAGGAACCAAGCCCTCCACAAAAACGGGTTGTACTCCTTCTGACTCAGCCACATTTTATCTTTGGCAGTTTTCGGACGATTTTTCTTCCATTCAGGACGTGCCGTGATGCTATGGGTCTTGATGGTCTTTTGGCACTTCTCGACGGCACGGTCGAAGTTGCTGGTTCCTATCTTTTGCGTCGCTTTGTTGCCAAGAATGTATAAGGGAATGATCTCCGTGAAGTTGTCTTTGTTGCCTTGTTCCTGCAACAGGCGTCCCTCTTTATAAGCCTCATTGCCGTTGAAGTAGGTGTTGTAGCGTGCTTTGAAGGCTTGCACACGACGAGTCAACGGCGTGTTCTTCTTGGTGGAACACGCCCCCAGCACTGTCAATGCCAAACCGATATAGATGATATAAAGAATTTTTTTCACACGCAAAAAGGAGGCAGTTGCTGTCTCCACAAATAATAACGAAAGAAACAGACTGTTTATTGTGTGGAGGCAGACGATTCTATCCTTCGGATGGGAGGCACCAACAGGATACTCACCTCGTAGAGCAGGTACATGGGTAGGCTGACGATGGCAAGGGTGATGGCATCGGAAGTGGGAGTGATGATGGCCGCAATGATGAGAATCGTCACAATAGCATGACGACGAAATTGTTGCATCTGTCCCCGATGGAGAATACCCATGCGTCCCAAAAGCCACGAAAGAATAGGAATCTCGAACACAATGCCCATCGCGAGCGAGAGGAACGTGAGCGTGTCGATGTAACTTTCGAGGGAGATGAGGTTGCGAACCGAATTATCCACCTGATAACCTGCAAGGAAACGGAAGGTGATGGGAAAAAGGACAAAATAGCTGAAAAGCACACCCACCATGAACATCATGTAGGAGGCAATGACGAGAGGTGTGGAGTAACGCCGCTCGTTCTCATAGAGAGCAGGAGAGATGAAACGGTAAAGTTCGAAGATGATGTAGGGGGATGCGACGATGAGTCCCACGTAGAAACTGGTGGTCATGTGTACCACGAACTGACGGGTAAGTTCTGTGTTGATGAGCTGTACATCAGGCATCCCTCCAAAGATGGAAGGAAGGAAATCAGGACTCTTTGGTAAGAAGATAACCCAAAACACCTCGTCTTTGAAGCAGAAAGCGAGGATGGCGAAAAGTGCCACAACGATTATGCATCGCAGTAACACTCGGCGCAATTCTTCAAGATGATCCCAGAAAGTCAAAAGAATCTACAATTTACAATTCACGATTTGCCTTGCGGGATGTTATTGCTCTTTCGTGTCCTTTTCGGCTTCTTCATCAGTGGTCACTTCCTTCATGCCGTCCTTGAAGGCGCGGACACCCTTTCCCGCTCCACGCATGAGTTCAGGTATTTTCTTCCCCCCAAAAAGAAGGAGGACAACAACGAGGATGATGATAATCTCGGGCATTCCGAGGCCCAGAAATAAAGGTTGTATCATATCTATTTATTGTTTTAGCTATGAAAAATCGTCCAGCGTATGGGCTGGTCATAAAATATTCTGTTTGAGTTTCTCCACAAAATCGTCGATGCGGTGCAATTCACCTGGGATGCGGATGTTTTGAGGACAATGAGACACGCATTTGCCACAAGATATACAATGGCTAGCCTGACGCAGTTTGGGCACAGCACGGTCGTAGCCAATGAGGAAGACACGACGGGCTTCACGATAATTCGCTGCCTGCTGATTCTCAGGCACATTGCCTTTGTTCACACATTTGTTGTAATGCACGAAGATAGCCGGGATATCTATTCCGTAGGGGCAAGGCATGCAATACTTGCAGTCGTTGCATGGAATGGTTGGGTAGGATACATACAGGTTGGCAATCTCGTTTTCGAGCCATTCCTGTTCCTCTTCATTCAGCGGTACCAACGGACTGTAAGTGCGCAAATTGTCCTCCAAATGTTCCATGTAGGTCATACCGCTCAAGGCTGTGAGCACGTTGGGTTTGGTTCCCACATAGCGGAAAGCCCACGATGCCACACTATCCTCTGGACGCTGTTGCTTAAGGGTCGCAACGATGTGGTCTGGCATCTTCGAAAGACGACCTCCAAGGAGGGGTTCCATGATGACGGCAGGGATGCCACGTTTCTCCAGTTCGCCATACAGATACTCGCCATCGACATTGCGGGAGTTGGTCTCGTTGGCCAATTTCCAATCTACATAGTTCATCTGAATTTGCACGAAGTCCCAATGATACTTGTCGTGGTTGGCCAGCAAATAATCAAAAACCTCCTGATCGCCATGAAAAGAGAAACCGAGGTTACGTATGAGACCCTTCTCACGTTGTTCCATCAGGTAGTCAAGCACTCCATTATCTATGAAGCGCTGATTGAGGTTAGGCAAGCCTCCTCCACCAACAGCATGCAAGAGCAGATAGTCGATGTAGTCGGTTTGCAGATTGATAAGTGAGTTTCTGAACATCTTCACACTTTCCTCGTATGTCTGTTGCTGGGGGGCGAAGTTGCTCAACTTGGTGGCAATGTAATATTTAGAACGGTCATACCCTGATGCCTGTAAGGCAATGCCCGTGCTCTCCTCCGAATGTCCTTGACAGTAAGCAGGACTGGTGTCGAAGTAGTTGACCCCATGGTCGAGGGCAAACTTCACCAACTTGTTTACTTGCTCCTGATCTATTTCTTCTGTTTGTGGTACACTGGGGTCTTGGGTGGGGCTTACAGGCTTGTTGGGCAGACGCATCATGCCATAACCCAAAAGGGACACCTTATCGCCCGTGTTTGGATTGGTGCGATAGGTCATCTTGTCAGTGGGGATGGCACCTGTGTGATGTCCATTAAGGTCGAGGTCGCCAAGGTCATTGCCAGTCTTGTTGGCACAAGCCGCAAGAGTGGCAGATGCTGTCGCTGCACCTGCTATCTTCAGAAAATCTCGTCTATTGATATCTTTCATAACGCTTATCTCTTAAACTTATAACTCTAAAACCTTCTCTCCTCCTTTTGAGGAGTCGGAGGGGGCTCCTAAATCTCTCTATGCTGTTCGTGCCCTTCCACATATATGGCACTGAAAGGCCGCGCTGGACACAAGTACTCACACTTGCCACAGCCTATGCACTTCTCATTATCAACCACTGGTATCATGAGCAAAGCGCGCATAGCCTGCCAATCTAATTGGTTCCCTTCAGCATCATACCATTGACCATCTTCCAGGTTCTGCTTGATGCTCTTGTCGAGGGGCACCATCTGAATGGCCTCTGCAGGACAATGGGCGGCACAACTGCCACATCGTTGTTCCTGGCTAATAGGCAGACAATTCTCCTTAATCCATACAGCATGTCCAATTTGAATGGCCGTCTTCTCCTCCTTCGTGATAGGCTTGATGGCTCCTGTAGGACAGACATCTGCACAGCGTGTACATTCAGGTCGGCAATAGCCATTCTCATACCCCATAGTAGGTTGTAGGAAATGAGCCATATCGGTAGAGGGTCGCAACACTCCATTGGGGCAGTTAGCAATGCAGAGTTGACAAGCCGTGCAATGCTGTTGTAGGTTAGATGCAGAAAGCGATCCTGGAGGAGTGAGAGGTGTCTGTCGTGTAGGCACTTGCTTGTCTTCAATCACGGCCAGACCACCATCCGTCGTTTTCTCCTGTGCTTTGATAGTAGCAGTAGCCACAGCCGTACCAGTGATGGCGATGAAGGAACGGCGTGAGAGGTCGGACTCTTTAGCTTGTTCTCCCTCACTTGCTTGTTCACTCTTCGTAGTCTTTTCCGCAGGCGCCAGATGCAAAGCCTGTTTGCCACACACCGCTTGGCAATCGCCACAAACAACGCAACGGGTGTAGTCAAACTTGACAGGTTGTCCCTTCTCCACCTTGATACAGGATGCTTTGCAGTTCTTCTCGCACATACCACATTTGATGCACTTGTTTTCATTCACACGCATCTTGAGGTTGGAATAATTAGCAATGTAGCCAAGCACTGTACCGACAGGGCAGATGGTGTTGCAGTAAGTACGTCCATGCATAAAAGCCAGAACCAAAAGAACAAGTGCTGTGAGGATAGCTATCACACAGAGAATGAGAGGATTGTTGTGAGGTTCCACCTGATAGAAGAGGTAGTTATCATTGGCCTCAGACCACTGAGCAAGCAGATTGTTGATACCAATGTAGAGAGGTTGCAACAGCGAAGCAACCATGCGTCCGTATGCACTATACGGAGCCAAAAGGATCGCACCTGCGTTAAAGCCAGCCAACAGCATGATGATGAACACAGCCAAAACCGTGAGCCTCAGCCATTTCTTTGGCTTTGAATAACTGTACTTGTTGGCAAACTTCGTCTTCTTGTTTTTGCGAAACACTTTCCATTTTCCTATCCATGCGAAGAAATCCTGAAGGACACCCAAAGGACAAATGATGGAACAGTAGATACGTCCCAATACGAGAGTGAGCACCAGAACAATAGCAATGGAAATGAGGTTCACAGCCATCACGCTGGGCAAGAATTGCAACTTCGCCATCCATTCGAGGTAAGGCTGTATCGTTCCTGTCACATCGAGGAACAAAAGGGTGATTCCCAACCAAAAGAAAAGGGCAAGAATCCTACGGGTCAGTTTTAGCATCGGTTTTACCTTGAGTTAAGTCTTACAAATTGTTTCGGCCACAAAAGTAGTATTTTTTTTTCGAAAGTACACTATATATTCCTTGAAAAAATGAATTTTCTTGATTGGACTTGCTCATAATTCAAGAATTATATCTAAATTTGCATCCAATATGTCAAATTCCTTCTGACAAAGAGGGATTAAATACAAACGTTATGGAACAATATCAATTTCATATTTTTTCTCCCTACAGGGTGTGTCCATTAGGGGCGCATGTGGATCACCAACATGGAATCGTAACGGGTTTTGCGATTGACAAGGGTGTTGATTTATGGTTTGACGTGGCACCTGACAGTCATGTGCATTTGGAGTCGAAAACCTTTGAAGGTATTGTTGACTTCGATTTGGACAAACCATCGCAGGTGAAGGAGCAGCATTGGGGAGACTATGCGCGTGGTGCCAAGTACGCACTGAAGAAGCGATTTGAATTGCAACGCGGTATCACAGGCGTGATACAGGGAAGTCTGCCTGTAGGTGGATTGTCATCGAGTGCTGCTGTTTTGATTGCATACGTGATGGCATTTGCCAAAGCCAACGATATCACTCTGAAACCATTTGAAATAGTGAAAATTGCATCGGAGGCTGAACGTGAGTATATCGGACTGAACAATGGTCTGCTGGATCAGGCTTGTATCGCATTGGGACGGAAGGACGGATTGCTGTTCTTGGACTGTGATTCAGACGAGTGGCGCATCATCAAGCGAAACCCTGATATGCCAGACTTTGAGATTGGCATTTTCTTTAGTGGTTTGACACGTTCGTTGGTGAACTCAGACTATAACCTGCGTGTGTATGAATGTAAGACAGCTGCTTGGAATATGCTGGCGTATTTGGAGCAGCCCCTGAAGACATTTGACAAGACCTTTTTGCGCGATATTCCCAAAGCAACGTTCGAGAAGACCCGTATCGCCATGCCCGCAAGGTTTGCCCGTCGAGCAGAACATTTCTACTCAGAATATAGAAGAGTCCGGCAGGGTGTGACAGCATGGGAGACCGGCAATTTGAAATTGTTCGGACAATTGTCTTTCAATAGTTGTGAGTCGAGCATTCATAACTACGAGTGTGGAAGTCCTGAACTGATTGCTATCTATGAGATTATGAAAGCTTTGCCAGGTGTGTATGGCGGACGTTTCTCAGGGGCAGGTTTCAAGGGTGCTTGCATTGCATTGGTAGATCCAACATACAAGGAAGCTATTGAGACGGAACTGACCAAGAAATATCTGGAGCAGTTTCCGGAATATGAAAAGACGTTCCAAGTGTTCTGGGTAAAGCCAGATGATGGAGCAAGATTTGTGGATTAAAATTCAAGAAAAGAAATGAAAAATGTAGTAATCGCTGCAGGTTATGCTACGAGATTGGGAGAATTGACGAAGAATTTCCCAAAACCTTTATTGAAAATTGGCGATAACACCATCTTGGGTCGGATGCTGGATGATATTGACCAGATTCCAGAGATTGATGAGCATATCATCATCACGAACCATAAATTTGCCAACATCTTTGAAGAATGGTCGAAACAGGTGCAATATAGCAAGCCTGTGACCATCGTGGATGATGGTACAGAGACGAACGAAACACGATTGGGTGCAGTGTGCGATCTGTTGTTTGCGATGGAGAAACTTCACATTGATGATGACTTGTTGGTTGTGGCGGCAGACAATTTACTGTTCTTCTCGTTTAAGGAGTTTGTGGACTTCGCCAAGGAGAAGCAGACCAGTTGCATCATGTGTCACGAGCAGTCCAGCATCGAGAAACTCCAACGTACAGGTGTCGTGGAACTCGATGAACAGATGAGGGTGTTGGGAATGGAGGAAAAGCCACTGGTACCTAAAAGCCACTGGGCAGTACCACCATTTTATATCTACCTAAAGAAGGACTTGGATTTGGTGCGTCACTCAGTGGAGAACGGCTGTGGAAAGGATGCTCCAGGTAATCTTGCTCACTACATGGTGGAACACACCACGATGCATGCTTGGCCCATGAGTGCTGGACGATTTGACATCGGTAGCCTCGATACCTATTATGAAGCAGTGAAACGCTTTGGTTAAATTATAAATGACAAATAATAATTAGCATAAATAAAATATGGAAAAGATTATTTTAGACAATAAGGTGATTTTCGTGACAGGTGCAGCTGGTTTTATCGGCTCGAATCTGGTGAAGCGACTCTTTAAGGATGTAAAGGGGACTACGATTGTTGGCATTGACAACATGAATGACTACTACGATGTGGCGCTGAAGGAGTACAGGTTGAAAGAGCTGGAAAACTTGAGCAGTCAACTATCAACTGTCAACTATCAATTTGTGAAGGGCGACATTGCAGACAAAGCTACGATTGATGGCATCTTCAATGAGTACAAACCACAGGTGGTGGTGAATCTTGCTGCCCAGGCTGGTGTGCGTTATTCTATCACCAACCCTGATGCTTATATCCAGTCGAACCTCATTGGATTCTATAACATCTTGGAGGCTTGCCGGAACTGGCCTGTGGAGCATCTGGTTTATGCTTCGTCCTCAAGTGTGTATGGAAGTAATAAGAAGGTGCCTTATTCGACGGATGACAAGGTGGACAATCCTGTTTCGCTCTATGCTGCTACGAAGAAATCTAACGAGTTGATGGCACATGCCTATTCGAAGTTGTACAATATTCCTTCTACTGGCTTGCGTTTCTTCACTGTCTATGGTCCTGCTGGACGTCCAGACATGGCTTACTTCGGCTTCACTAACAAGTTGCGCAAAGGAGATACCATCCAGATCTTCAACTACGGCAATTGTATGCGCGATTTCACCTACGTAGATGACATCGTGGAGGGTGTCGTGCGCATCATGCAGGGAGCGCCTGAAAAGAAACAGGGTGAGGATGGACTTCCTTTGCCTCCCTACGCAGTATATAATATAGGTAATAATCAACCTGAGAACCTGCTGAACTTTGTGGACATTCTGCAACAGGAACTGATACGTGCCAAGGTGTTGCCAGAGGATTACGACTTCGATGCTCACAAGCAACTTGTTCCTATGCAACCAGGCGATGTGCCCACCACATACGCAGACACGTCGGCATTGGAGCGTGACTATGGTTTCAAACCTTCCACTTCACTCCGTGACGGTCTTCGTGCCTTTGCTGAGTGGTATAAAGAGTTCTACGGATAAAGAAAACATGTTAGGAAAGATAATGTCATGAAAAAAGAGTTTTTTTTGATAGCTCTGGGTGCCATTATGATGCTCACAGCTTGTGAGAAGATTGTGATTCCAGAGGATGAAGAAGCTTCCCCGATTCCTACAGGGGAGCTGGACGGTTCGGCACAACTGATGATATCGACACGTACTGGTGGGGGGGATAACAATGCTGTGGCGGAAGGTCGCATCTATATTTTCAATCAGGCAGGGAGTTGTGTGCAGATGCTCTCTACTGATGAGGATGATAATAGCGCAGTGGCTCATCTTGCCGCTGGCAGTTATTCGCTCTATGCTGTAGGCGGTGATGACTTGTCTCGTTTTGTGTTGCCCACTCAGAACAATGCAACGACCACCAGCGTGATTACCCGACAGGAAGGCAAAGTGATGGATGATTTGCTGATGAAAAAGGCCGATGTAGTGCTGGAAGATGGAGAAAGTACAAATCTCAACATGGCGCTGGAACATAAAGTATTGGCCATCAGCGAAGTGGAAATCAAGAAAGTGCCGACTGATGTGACGAATGTGGAAGTAGCTCTCATGCCATTGTATAGCTCTATCCGTTTGGATGGAGTTTATCCAGACACACCTACCGAAAGCTATAAGATTGCCCTGACCAAACAGGACGATGGAAAGACATGGAAAGCCCTCCCCAATCAAATGCTGTTTCCCTCCAAGGGGACACCCACCATCAAAATTTCCTTTACGACCGCAGAAGGTACACAAGGTTACTCTTATACAGCTTCCGAAGAATTGCCTGCCAATCACTATGTTACAATCAGTGGTACGTATTTGGCAGCACAAGGTGTGAATATCACTGGTATATTGACTTCTTCCGATTGGGGTGACCCCATCACCATCACATTTGATTTCGACGATGACGATAACACATTGTATACACCTGTCGCCAACAAATACTGCAATGGATACTATGTATTGTCTGTTGATGAGTCTAATCGCACCGCTGTGTTGCTGGCCAAGTCGACTGTTTCTTATGATGTTCCAGCATCGAGTACGAATAATGTTGCTGGAACGTCTGCCTTGACAACAGCAATGACTTCCTTGGCTAAACCAACAGGCATCAGCAACAACTGGCGACTGCCAACTGAGGCCGAAATCCAACTTCTTCTGTCGAACTCCAAGTTGGCCAAGTTGACCCCATCGGGTAACACCAGTGCATTATATTACCAAAATGGGGACAATCCAGGATGGATGTATGCCCATTACAACGAAAAAGGTAGCTATACCTTCCAAAACGGAACAGGTTTCTATTCTTCAGTCTATCTCTGGCCCGTCATCAATATCAGTTATTAGCTTATGAAAACTATTCGATTTTTTCTGATTGTACTTCTCCCGATGCTGATGATGGCATGCGAGAAGTTGGAA
>CAJOGQ010000029.1 GCA_905234125.1 uncultured Bacteroidaceae bacterium
TCATGATGGTGAGACAATTGGTCGTACGGCTGACCAAAAATTCCCCATTACACTTAGTCCTAGTAGTCTGGAGAAAGGAAAGATGACATTGAAGATAAAAGTGAAGAAGTAGCCCATTCTATTTTTTTTGGGGGGGAAGGATGTGTCACAAAATGACATATTTTCCCACTAATCGAGAGAAGCAAGTGAAATTTTTTCCCGAAAAGCTTGATAGCAACCATCAAAATGAGTAACTTTGCATTCGGAAAAATGTGGCTTCCCACATTATTTATATTTAGAAGCCATAGCTTCCCAAACACCCTCAAACATCTCTATACCATCTCCAGACCAAGGCTATACCAACTCTATACCAAGGCTATACCAACTCTATACCAACTCTATAGCATCCTTGGGTTTCCTCCGAGTTAACTCCGATTTACCAAGGGAGTAGCCAAGATCCATAGATGGAATGGCGATGGGAGAGCGAGGGGTCAGCAAGGGGTTATGAACCAAAAGCTAAACCGAAGGTACGTCTGAGGAAGGCCGAGGGTAACTGAATAGTAACTATAACATAAACGTAACGAATATGGCAATTTATCGAGGAAGCAAGAGAATTGGCAAGTTGGGAGATGTGATATACAGTTCATGGCACGGACGTCCATACGTGCGGAAACGTCCCGCCACAGTAGCCAATCCCCAGACTGAGGCACAGCAGAGCCACCGTAATGCTTTTGCTGAGATTTCGCGACTGTCATCCGCCATGAAAGAGGCTCATAGTGTGGGGCTCCATTGGCATGCCGTGCGCAAAAAACTCAACACCCACAGCGTTTTCAAGAGTCTGAATAAGGACTGTTATGGATCTGATGGCATAGACTATCCGCGCATCCGTATCAGCCACGGCTCCGTCACTGGCGTTCACATCGAATCTGCCGATGTCAATGCACAAGGCATAGTAGGAGTGAAGTTTACGGCAAGTCCTTTGTCAGATGGACGGAATGACGAGTTCTACCTCTATGTCTTCTGTCCTGATTTGCGAGAAGGACATTTTGCTCTGCCCGTCAAACGCTCCGTCGGTGAGGTTAGCGCCAGTATTCCCGATGAGTGGAAGGGGCACCTGTTGCATCTTTAAGCATTCATGAAGGATGCCAAGGGGCGCACGTCGGAAACCGTCTATGCTGGTCAGTTTCAAGCTTATTCTTGCTGACAATCTTTCCTAACAACGTGTCCTTATCCTTTTTTCAACCCACCATTTTTTCATCTATTCATTTACGGACGTATGATGATTCCATGCTTTTTTTGTGATATTCAAGTTGAGTTATTCCTTTTTTTGTCTTTTCTTTTCATTTGTCAGAAATAATCCTTACCTTTGTACCCGAAAGTATGAAATCATTTAATCATCATGGACTATGACATTCCTAAATCAGTTTCACAAGGAGGTGACGGAGCGCAAGATGCGGAAAATAGCCGAATCGCAAAAATCGCCGATGAGCTCCGCCGACGCTGCCAACTACATGAAACGCAATCTGGAACTGGCCAAGCAGATGTGACCCCGCATGAGAGGGAACAACGTATGGCTGAGCAGATGGCGAAGGCTGGGTGACATCTTCGTGGTTGACGCAGAAATCAAGCGTGTCTAAAGCTGCCTGTTCCGCCTCGTTCAATAATGATAAATCTTTGACCCCCACAAATATTTGGGGCGAAATCTATATAAAAACAGGCAGATTTCGCCTACGGTACATTCTTTTTTCCAACCCACCAAACAATTCCTCATTTATTTTTTAATCAGTCCAATCTGCTTAATCAGTCCAATCAATCCTTTTCCACAAACGCCCGTAAAACGAGAAACGAGAAAAACGACAAAATCGAGAAACGACTATTATTTCTTTAAGTTGCACTTACCATCGTCTTTGCTCCGCCTTTGCTTTGGTTTACCACTCATTTTTGTCCGATTGTTGTTCGTTTGTCGTCCGATTGTTGTCCAATTGTTGTTCGATTATTAAACGGACAACAAACATACAACAAATGCACATCTATTGCACAAGAATCAGACCTATATCCTCGGTACATACTCGCTACCCCGACCTTAAGCCGTAGATTCTATGGTACAAAAAGACGGATGATTAATGACATTGGATGTCCGTCTTCCCCATTTCCACGATGGTCTTTGCCCGTGTTTCCGTAAGATTCTGGAGGAAGGGCATGATGTCTTCGCCATACGCGCGGTGGCTATAGAAGTCGAGCTTGAGAGCCTTGCGACCATTGATGGTGACCTGTCGATATACATGCACGTCAAACTCAACAATCGAGAGCAGTTCGGGGTTCTTCTCATCCTTCTGGCTTACCAGAAAATCTATCAGATAGTCATCACCATTGTTTATGACTTTGTAGTTACAGCAGGCGTCTGTCAATTTGCGCAGATTGAGCTCCTGCACTTTTGCTTCCACAGCCAGCTTGGGCGTGATTTCCTCGCCATAATGCACAGACACCGTGAACATCTGATGATATGATTCGGGGGTCTCTCCCTGAGGGAAATACTCTTGTGTGTAATAGGGATTCGTTGGGTGTGCGCTCCATCTCAGGTGATACGTTTCATTGTTGAATTGCAATGTGTCGCCAATTTTCAGATAGTCCGTTGCGGTAATCTCATCTTCGGTACGTGTAGAGTCAAGAGCTTTTGCCTTTAGCTTCTCCGTTTGTGAGCCGACACGGGTTCCATCTTGACGAGGTGAGCAAGCTTGGCTATTGATGGCCAGGCAAAAGATTGGAAGCATCCACAGCTTCCGAGCAAGAAGCATTGTCTTTTTCATTATCAATATGTTTTTTAATGTTTCGTGTGCAAAGATACGGATAAGTGAGAAAAAAACAAATTTATTGATTGATTTTCATTGCAAGGGGGTTTTTAATCCTGCTGCGATAATCTTTTTCATGATGATATAGGTTTTGGAAGGTAGATGATTTAGTGGATGACGTATCGGCTGGCGACGGCTTCGAGGACGGTCTGATTGGGCATCCTCTCCAAGATTTGGTAGTCAATGCCGGCATTGTCATTCTTATAGACTTCGATGGCGACGATGTCTTTAGTGAGCCATTTGATTCCGTGGACTTTCAGATTGATTTTGATGGATTTCTTGTTGATGAACTCCAGGGGGTAGATGTCTCCATAGGAACCGGAGAAGTCGATGAGATGGAACGGGGTGATAACGTTGTAGATGTTCTTTGCCGGATTCTCCTTGAGTCGTTTCAGTTCCTTCTTCACGTCGCGCAATTCGTCCATCTGTCCGAGGATTCTCCATGTGCCGACGAGCGGATTCTTAGGGTCGGAAGCAGGTGGCGACATGAGGGCATTGAGAATCAGTCTCCCTTTCTGAGAATATTGTCCCGATTCGTAGAACTCTGTGCACCAGTCGTTGTTGGGGAAGATGAGGTGACTGGAATAGGTGCTCCACCATTTCAGCGTGAAGTGCTCAGCATTGCTGTCGAAGATGCGAGTGGCGGTGGCATCGTGGGCATCGGGTTCCTCGCCTGTGTAGTTGAACACCTTCCTGTCGTTCTTGCCCAAGGAGAATCGATTGCCCTGCACGGACATCATCAGCGTGACGCTGTCCGTACATATTTTATACTGGTCGAACGGCGCCTTAATGCGTGTGCCTGTCTTGTCGATGATGCCCGTGAGTTTGTAAACGCCACGAGGATTTTCGTTAGAAGTGAGATTCACTTGCCCATAACAAATGGCAGAGAAAGTGAGGCTGAGGACAGCCAGAAGAGTAGTACAAGTTGTTTTCATTGTGTGAGAATTTTTAGTGAAACATGTTTGATGATGCAAAGGTACGCTTTTCCGCTCAATTCACCAAGAAGATGAGTTCACAAAAATTTTACATTTTGTCGCGGAGTTCACAAAAAATTCACAAAAAATTCACACACAGTTTGTAAGCCTTTATTTTTCAACCTAATGCGATTATCTCACAAATTTCTTTCCGTTCTTGATGAATATCGTGCCGGATGATACATTTTTGATGGGGAGGCCGGAGAGGTTGTACATCTGGGAGGAGGCGGAACGGGGACTCCGGACAACCTCGATGGCGGATACTTCTGGCCATTTGGCGGATGAACAACCGTCGATGATGCCATCTAAAGCCTGCTGGTTGAACACCTTGAGGGTCTTGCGGTTGAGGATGTCCATTGACGGACGTTTACAGGCATTCGTGTCCCACACCATGGGCACAACACCATTGTGGACGGCATATCGGCACACGGTCTGATACCAAGCATAGACCGATGCGTCGTGCTTCTCCTGACCCTCCCCCTGGGGCATCGTGCGCCAAAGCGTGCCGAACTCACCCATCACCACAGGAATGCCCTTCGAGGTGTACTTCGTCTTCATCTGACGCAATTGCGACTGCACGTATGCCTCCTCACCCCACGTGACGTTGTGGTCGGAACCGTCCACATGATTGCCTTCGCCCCAATAGTAGGCCTGCTTGCCCCACGACTCGTCGGTGGTCATCATCGTGAAGTTGTAGGGCGCATAGAAGTGCACCTCGAGCATCAACGCATTGGGCACATTGTCGGTGGGCATCACGTCGTACTGATAGGCCAGGTCGATGCTCGTCGATGGAGACTGCACCACCAGCACACGAGTGGCGTTATTTCCCCCTGTCTGACGCACAGCATTGACGAACGCCTGTTCATACTTGATGAGCGTGGCGATGTCTCCCGCCTTGTCCTTGCTGTTGTCGCCAGCGGCATCTGGTTCGTTCATGCCAGCGAAGAGCAGATGATGGTCGTAGTCGCGAAAACGGGTGGCGATTTGCTTCCACATCATGCCGAGGATGAAGCAGTTCTTCCCTATCGACTCGTCCGTCTTCCCCTCGAACGACTTCTCTATCCAGCCATTGTCGTAGTGGTCGTTGAGGATGACATACAGGCTGTCCTGGATGCAGTAGTCCACCACCTCCTGCACCCTGTCCATCCATTTGGTGCTGATGTTGTAGTTGGCATCCATGTGGACGAACCACGAACAGGGGATGCGCACGGATCGGAAGCCTTGCTCCTTCACGAAGTCGATGATGTCCTGCGTCGTCTTCGAGCCTTGCCAAGCCGTCTCATAATCCAGTTCGTTGCTCAACCAGTTGCAAGGCCCTGGTTCCAGCGTGTTGCCCAAGTTCCATCCGGGCACCATATCCGAGGCGATGTCCATTGCTGTCTGTGCTTTTGCCGACTGTCCGTACAGCGACACGCAAGCCATCATCATCAGTATATACTTTCTCATAAAATTGAAAATTGAAGTTGATGTGCAAAGGTACTGCTTTTTTCACATACGACCAAGGAAACGATGATTCCAATACAAGCAAAAATGTTTCTCTTCGGACAAAATTGGGCACTAAACACATTTTTGCCCCTATTGGAAACATGAAGGATGGTGGAATGTGGGAATTTCTTCGTACTTTTGCACCAGAAAATAATCTATCCTATGCGTCGAATCGTACTCTTCACCACCCTACTCCTCTCTGCCCTCCTGATGTGGGCAGATGACTCTTATCGTTTCCAGACTCTCACCACTGCCGACGGCCTGTCGAGCAGTACCGTGAAGTGCATGCTCATCGACAACAGGGGCTTCCTGTGGATTGGCACAGATGAGGGACTGAACCTCTACGATGGCTATAAGGTGGAGGCGTTTGGTCAGCAACATGATGTCCCCAAGCTGATGGAGGGCATTGCTGAACTTCAGGAGGACGCACAGGGCTATGTGTGGATAGATTGCGAAGATTCCTACATCATCTACGACACCAACACCCGCACCCTCATCAATGATGTGCCAGCCATGCTGAAGGGGCTTGGCGTCGATGTGGGCGAACAGCCTTATAAGGTGAAGGTGGACGACACAGGGTCGCTGTGGATTCTGCAACCAGGCCGTCTCTTCCGCTACGACTGGCAGAGCGGACGGGCAGAGTCGTGGAAGAACGCCAACTTCGACACGGGCGACGTCAACTTCTATGCCTGCACAGCCACCCACGAAACGATGCTCATAGCCGGCAAGCAAGGCGTGTGGCAGTTTGTGCGCTCCACAGGACGGATGGAGCCATTGGCATTGCCCCAAGAGATGCAACGCAAGGACAACATCTACGGCACGTTCATCGACACAGACCGCACGCTTTGGGTGTTCTCCATCATCGACGAGTGCATCTGCCGATACAGCGTCGGGGGCAAGATCATCAAAGAGATGTTGCGCCTTCCCTCGGAGGGCACTGACGAGTCGAAGAACAACGCCATCCGCGACATGATGGACGACGGTCAGGGCAACGTGTGGATAGCCACCGACCACAAGGGCATCTTCATCTACCACAAGCCCACTGGGGAGATCACCCATATAGAGGGGGCAAGAAGCAAGGGGCAAGGGGCAAGCATCCCATCCCAAAGCCTCAGTTCCAACAACGTCATCTCGTTGGCCAAAGACCGTCAGGGAACCGTGTGGGCAGGGCACTTCAAGACGGGCATCTCCTATTGGGGAGCCAGCAGCAGGATGTTTGGCAACGGAGGCCAGACCTACGGCGACATCAGCGCCATGTTCCGCGACTCACGGGGCAACCTCTGGATTGGTACCGACGGAGATGGACTCTATGTGGAGCATCCTGATGGCACATCCGAAAAGACCGCCTTGCCCAACCTCACCGTGTCGTCCTTCACCGAAGATATGGACGACCACACCATCTGGGTGGGCACCTACAGCGACGGCCTTTTTCAGATGTCTTCGCCCCATCAATACAAGGCCTACAACATCGGCAACGGCCTTTCGCCCACCAACAATGCCTGGCGTGTCATCGCCGACAACAGTCAGCACATCTGGTGCGCATCGCCCATCCATCCCCTCGTCAGGCTCAACACCCAGACGGGTCAATGGGAGGGCATGAAGGACGAGCAAGGCGACCACATCTACGGCATGGACTTCCGCCTCGACCGCCGAGGCAACTTGCTCATCGCCTCCACCTACGGACTGGTCATCCACGACAACAAGACGGGCAAGACACGACGCTACACCACCAATCTGAGCGGTACGCAGGAGATGAAGGTCAAGACCGCCGTGGCACTCTGCTACGATGCCAAGCGTGACCTCCTGCTTATGGGACACAAGCAGGGACTCACCCTCTTCGACCTTCAGCACGACCACTTATATTATATAGAGAACACGCCCAACCGGGTGGACATCAGCGTGAAGAGCATCGAGCAAGACCGGCAGGGCATATTCTGGCTCAGCACCGCCAACGGCATCTCCCGTCTGAACGTGGAACAAAAAAAGGACGGCACCCTCCAATGGAGCATCAAAAACTACGCGCCAAGGGAGGGACAAATCACCCCCTTCTTCAACGGCAACTCGTCCGTGCTCACCGCCGACGGAAACGTCCTCTTCGGCGGTATTGATGGCTACACACTCATCAACCCCAACAACATCAGCACCCTGCCCACCACGCCACTCACACCCGCCATCGTCAGCGTCACGGTGGCAGGACGACGCATCGACACCACCGATGGACACATCACCCTCGACCCCGATGACAACCCCATCACCATCCGCTACTTCACTGGCCAACTCAACCACACCAGCACCATCCGCTACGCCTACAAGATTGAGGGCATGATGAGCGACTGGGCATACACGAAGGAGAACAACATCACCCTCGTGGGACTGAGCCCTGGCGAGTACCGACTGCTCCTGCGCACAGACGATGACGAGCAGACGACCGACCAGCAGCCCTGCGTGCTCTCCATCCATGTACGCCCACCCTTCTACCAGACCCCTTGGGCATGGGCCATCTACACCCTCATCATCTGCACCATCGGTTATCTGCTGTGGCGTCACACCCGCCGTCAGCAGCAACAGAAATGGCAACAGCAGAAGGAAGACCTCGAACGGCAGAAGCTCGTGCAGATGACTGAGATGAAGCTCCAGTTCTTCACCAACATCAGTCACGACCTGCGCACACCCCTCACCCTCATCATCACCCCCATCGATGCCCTCGTCAAGAAACTCGAAAACGGACAACGACCCACTACCCTGTTGCCCCAGCTGAAGAACATCCGCAAGAATGCCCAGCTCCTGCTCAGCCAAGTCAGTTCCCTGCTCGACTTCCGCCGACTCGACGTGGGTGCTGAGACCTTGCAAGCATCACCTTCCGACATCGTCACACAGTTGGGCACCATCTGCCTGTCCTTCGACGACTATTCCCACGAACGAGACATCACCCTCCAATACACGCCCTCCGAGCCTTCCTTCGTCATGACCTACGACAAGGAGAAGCTCAACAAGATGGTCTATAACCTCCTCTCCAACGCCTTCAAGTTCACCCCACAAGGCGGACACATCAGCGTGCAGTTCAGCCACGACGACCACGAGGCCACCATCACCGTCGCCGACACAGGCCGAGGCATCCCCGACAAGGACAAGCACAGCATCTTCCACCGCTTCTATCGGGCAGAGACCGATGACCAGTCCCAGACGGGCAGCGGCATCGGACTCCACATCGTGAAAGAATACGTCACCATGCACGGAGGAACCGTGAGCGTGAGCGACAACACCCCACAAGGAAGCGTGTTCAAGATAAAGTTGCCACTGAAGACCACCTCCATGGAGGGAACTTCACAGGCTGAGAATCCAAAGGAAAACATCCAAGGTGGAGATATTCCCCTCACAGAAGAAGCGGAAAAAGGGAACGAGTCTTCCATCCTCGTTGTCGATGACAACCCCGACATCCTCGCCTTCATCAGCAATAGCCTGGCCGACAACTACGATGTGCGCACAGCCACCGATGGGCAATCAGCCCTCGACATCGTGGCCGACCAAAATATCTCGCTCATCATCAGCGACGTGATGATGCCCGGCATCGATGGCTTCGAACTCTGTCGACGGCTCAAGAGCGACATCCACACCTCCCACATCCCCATCATCCTGCTCACAGCCCGTACCACCGACCAGAGCAAGATTGAGGGATTGCAGTTGGGTGCCGACGACTACATCACCAAACCCTTCAACATGGATGTCCTCCAACTGCGTGTGCAGAAATTCATGGAGTGGGCCAACAAGAGCCATCAGGAATTCAAGCAGAAACTCGACGTGAACCCCAGCGAAATCACCATCACCCCACTTGATGAGCAGTTCCTGCAGAAGGCCATCCAGCTCGTCGAGAAACAGATGACCGACACCGACTTCAGCGTAGAGAAATTAGGCCAGCAGTTAGGCATGTCGCGCTCCTTCCTTTACAAAAAACTCATGGCCGTCACTGGATTAGGTCCCGCTGAGTTCATCCGCACCATCCGCATCAAACGGGGCATGGCCTTGCTCGAACGCTCCCAAATGCAGATTACTGAAATAGCCTACGCCGTCGGCTTCAACTCCCTCAAGAGCTTCACCATGAACTTCAAGGCCGAATACGGTATGACCCCCAGTGAGTACCTGAAACGGAAAGACGAGAAAGTCTGACGAATCATTTTTATGTGTTTTTTAGGCCACATCTGCCTGAAAAACACATCTTTTCCTATATTGGAAACATCGTTTCCTCTCGATGAAGTAGGAATGCTGTACCTTTGCACCGACATTACATTTCTAATCTAATAAAACTTATATGAAAAGGATGCAAAGAGTGCTGTGCCTGGCCACAGCGTTGCTGACAACAAGCCTGTGTGCAGTGTCGGCTGAATGGGAGAAACCCGTTCCCAATGATTGTTCGCTCGGTAACGGCGGCAAGTTCTATCTCTACAACGCCACGATGGAGCAATTCGCTTCGGATGTGAGCGGACAGGTGTCATTAGCTGACGAAGGTTCGCTCATCACGTTCGTGCAACTGAAAAGTGGCGACTGGACGTTAGAGAGCGAGAAGGGCTACTGGTATAGCGACCTCGACTACGTGGGTTGCGACGGAGCCTTGGGAGAGGGCAACAGCAATTGGTATGTGGAGAAGGAGGCTTCGGGCGCTTATCATCTGCGCGCCTCGAAGAACGACATCGACTTCTCATGGGAGCTATACCCTGACGCATGGATGGGTTTCTCGTGGGAGAAGTGGAAGCTGACTTCGCTGATCAAGGCTGACGAGGGCACCATCGACTGGAGCGTGATTTCGGGAGATGACTATGCCTTCTTTGCCAGCAAGGTGACCCTGCACCACACGATGAAGGAGTTGCAGGGCTATGGATATGACGTGACGAAGCTCCTGACAGTCTATAATTCAGCCACCGACAAGGCCACGATAGACGAGGCGCTCAAGGGGGTGCAAGACGACCTGAACAACCTGCGCATCGAACACGCCTCGGAGGAGAATCCCGTGGACGTCACATCTATATATATGCGCAACCCTGACTTCACAGAGAACTGGGTGAACGACGGACACGACGTGCCTGGTTGGACGATGGTGCCTGCCACGTTCTGCGGAATGGGCGAATCGGACAACGTGGGTTTCTATCCCGACAATAAGACCATCGGTTCGTGGTCAGGCGGTGCGTTTGGCGACAACAAGGTGAGTCAGCAACTGACGGGACTGAAGAACGGTAAGTACAAGTTGGGCAACTACGGCCTTTGGATTCGTCACACAGGTGAGGATGGCGACCCGCTGAAGGGTGCGTACATCTATGCCAAGGTAGGCGACAAGCTGTTCAGGGAGCCGCTGCCCGACACAGGTTGGTGGCGTGGTCTGGCCGAGGTTGTGTTTGAGTGCCGTACAGGTGAGGCCGAAGTGGGCATCATGTTCGAGGGCACCAACGTTGGACAATGCATCATCCTCGATTTCAAGCTCGACTATCTGGGAGAGAAGGCTGTCACGGAACGTCTGAATGCCCTCTGCGAACAGGCACAAGCCCTCATCGACGGTGGTGGCATCTATGCAGGATATGCCCAGACGCTCTCTGACGACATCAAGAAGAGCAAGGAGCAAGGAGCAGGAGACGAGGAACTGGAAGCGCTCTTCACGACCTTCGTGGCTGACTACGAGACCGCACTGGCTAACAAGGAGGCTTACGAGGCTCTCTCCGCATTGGTGGACGAGGCCAAGACGACCATCAGCAAGGGCGACTCGGAGGCCATGAGCGCTTTGGCTGACTATCTGATGGACAATGAGATTGAGGACGAGGTGGCTAACCACGTCTATGACAACGAGCAGATTGCCGAGATCACCAAGACGCTCTCTGCCCTGAATGAGAAGGCCGCCAACTCTGTCATCGAGGCTGGAACGGACGTGACTGACCTCTTGGTGAACGGACACTTCGACACAACGGGTGGCTGGACTGCCACACTCAACGACTTCAGCATCGACCCCGACAAGAAGGTGCTGGAGAAGTGGTGGGGCGACTTCAAAGCTGAGCAGATTCTGGAGAACGTGGCCAACGGCACTTACCGGCTGGAGGTGCAGGGCTTCCAATGGTGCTCGTGGGACTGGTCGGCGGCTGAAAGCGACTGGAACAATGGCGATGGAAGTGCCACAACCAACGTGACGTCGAAGGTGCGCCTCAACGACAACGAGGTGCTGATTCAGAATGTGTTCGCCTGTGGAGAGACAGGCATCACGGAGGGTTATCAGGGTGGCAACTACTGCGTGCCCAACGATGCCAACACAGCAATGCCCTACTTCGCACTCGGACTATATAATAATGTGGTGGAGACAACCGTGACCAACAACACGCTCAAAGTGGAGTTTGACTGCTCATCGAACGGCTTCTGGAACTGCTTCACCAACCTCCGACTCTACTTCGTGGGAGCCGACACCAAGGAAGCCCTCGCCAATCTCGAAACGGCCATCAAGCAGGCTGACGAATGGCTCGGACAGAAGATGGAGGGTGAGACCCGCAAGGCCATCGAGGACGCCAAGACCGCTGGTCAGGCCATGCTCACGAACACCAAGGCAAAGTATGACGACATCAACGATGCCTCCAACGCCATCCTTTCGCTGGCCGACCAAGTGGCTGTCAGCATCAAGGACTACAGCAAACTCTCCACAGCCCTGACTGAGGCCGAGGAGGCGCTGAAGGACGAGAAGGTGGACGGCACAGAAGCAGGTGGCAACCTGAAGGCGCTCTATGACCAGACCATCGCCGACTACAACAGCGACTACCCATCGCTCGACCAAGCAGGTGTGAACAAAACCGTGGAGCAACTCGAAGCCCTCATGTTCGAGGCACGCATCAGCGGTGGTGTGAACGCAGGCGATGACCTCACCAGCCTCATCATCAACCCCAGCTTCGAGAACACCTTCGGCAATGATGAGTCAGTCGGAGGCGCTGCCCACACCGTGCCTTACGGATGGATGATGAACGTAGCAGGCAAAGAGTGCAAGACCGCCCAGGAACTCACCGACGCTGGCATCAACAGCTGGACAGCCATCGAGGCCAACGACTACACCACCGACGGCGCCTACTCCTACTGCCTCCTCTCGGCTCCTGTGCCCGACTGCTATCTCTATCAGACCATCAAGGGACTCCCAGCTGGGACATACAAGGTGACTGTCGATATGAACGTGACTTACGACGGAGGATGCTCACGCCTCACGGGTCAGCGTCTGCTCGCCAACAACGTGGCTCAGTATTACGGCATGCAAGACTTCTACATTGAGTCTGAACTTGACAACCTCCATCCTGAAGAGGTGTCTCGCACCTTCGCCGGCTATGACGAGGTGAACACCAACGAAACAGGTGAAGTGGGCGACATGGGTAACATGTCCACACTCGCAGTCGAAGTGACCATCGGCAATGGCGAAGCCCTCACCATCGGCGTGCGCACCGACAACAACAAGCAGGCCATGAACCGCAACTATGAGAACAACTGGTGGGACTGCACAGGTCGCTACAAGATTGACAACTTCCGTCTCACCTGCGTAAGTGCCGACATCACGGGCATCAGCGACGTGAAGACCAACCTCACCAACGATGGCGCCACCTACAACCTCATGGGCATCAAGGTGAACCCGGCCAACGCACGTGGCATCTACTTCCAGAACGGAAAGAAATATTTCAAGAAGTAAAGCAACTTCTCTTACCACTATGATTAGAAAACTCATCACTCTCATGGCGTTCGCCCTAAGTTTAGGGGCATGGAGCATGGAGCAAGGAGCAGGAAACCTCTTGCCCCTTGCCCCTCGCCCCCTGCTCCTCAAAAAAACTCCTGTTCCCACCAAGGATCAGCTCGCATTGCAGGACATGGAGATGTATGCCTTCATCCACTATGCGCTCAACACCTACACCGACCAGGAGTGGGGCTATGGTAACGAGGACTTGAAGCTCTTCAATCCCCAGCACCTGGACTGCCGTCAGTGGGCACGCACCTGCAAGAATGCGGGCATGAAGGGCATCATCTTCACAGCCAAGCACCATTGTGGCTTCTGCATGTGGCCATCGGCCTACACGGACTACTCCGTGAAGAACACCCCTTGGAAGAACGGGCAGGGCGATGTGGTGCGCGAGCTGGCTGATGCCTGCAAGGAGTATGGGCTGAAGTTTGCCGTCTATCTCTCGCCTTGGGACAGGAACCACCCTGAGTACGGACGTGAAGCCTACGTGACCTACTTCCGCAACCAGCTCCGTGAACTGCTCACCAACTATGGCGAGGTTTTCGAGGTGTGGTTCGACGGAGCCAATGGAGGCAACGGTTGGTATGGAGGTGCCGACGAAGTGCGCACCATCGACCGCCTCACCTACTACAAGTGGGGCGACACCTACAAGATGATTCGCGAACTGCAACCCCATTGCGTCATCTGGAACGACGGCGCCGACCGACGTGGCGACCTCCGATGGGTGGGTACAGAGGCTGGATTCATCGGCGAAACCAACTGGAGCATGCTCAACAGCACAGGCGACGTGCCCTACCCTATGCTTCACTACGGCGTGGAAGATGGCGACGTGTGGTGTCCTGGCGAGACCAACACCTCCATCCGTCCAGGCTGGTTCTATCACGATGCAGAGAACGGCCACGTGAAGAGCCTCTCCAAACTCATGGAAACCTACTACAAATCCGTGGGGCGCAACTCCACCCTGCTGCTAAACTTCCCCATCGACAAAGACGGACTCATCCATGCCGAAGACTGGTGCCGCATTCTACAACATGATCAAACAAATCTTCGACCATCCGCTGAAAGCCAAATTCTCAACTATCAACTCTCAACTGTCAACTCTCACTTTCCAAAAGCCCACGAATTTCAACCGCCTGATGATTCGTGAGGACATTCGCAAGGGACAGCGTGTGAAGCGCTTCAAGGTCGAGGCACTTGTCGATGGCACATGGACAGAACTGCACGACATCATTTCAGAAGAGCCTGAGCGAAGCATGACCACCATCGGACGCAAGCGCATCCTCTGCTTCCCCACCACCGAGGCCACCCAAATCCGCCTCACCATCCTCGACACCAAGGACACACCCCTCATCAAGACCATGAGCGCCTACCTCGCCCCAGAGATAGACGCCGACAGTCCTGAGAACGGCGAGAAGAAGTCCTCCGCCTACTACGTCTTTTTCCCAGGCTCAGGCAGTCCCGTTCAGAGCATGTTCATCGGCCTGGGAAAGCAAATGACGGTGAAACAGTTCCGTTTCCTCCCTGCGCAAGACACGAAAGAGGGCATGCCCTTAGACTACACCCTCTCCATCTCGCCCGACAACGGGCAGACCTGGGCTGTGCTGGCCAAGGGCGAGTTCTCCAACATCGTCAACAACCCCATCTGGCAGACCGTCAACTGCACTCCTGCCACCGGCAGTCTGCTCAAGCTCGACTGCTCGCGCATCACCTCCGGCAACCGCATCTTCTATGCCGACCTGGAGGTTTTGGAGTGAACGTCACAAAAGAACATTTTTGAAAGGAGCCCGTGAAGCCACAAGGTTGCACGGGCTATATTTTGCAACTTTCCACAAACATTTAGAAAGTGGTGAAAGAGCGTCTATTGGGCTACTCGCCCTCCGCTCTTATACCGAACTGACGTTAATAAAACGAAAAAGTGGGGGAAATGTTTGGTGGATAGCATAATTGCTTGTACCTTTGCAAATTATTTATGGATTCTTACTAAACATAGCAATGAAGAACTTATTGAGAACGCTGCTGCTGGCGCACATCATGATGATGTGTGGCGGAGCGGCTTTTGCACAAGAACTGACGGACACCTCCCACACAGCAAAGATGTTGCAGTCGAGAGCATTTGGAATTATCGTCTATCCAGAGTACCCCAAGTACATCGAGTGGATGGAGGATGGCGAGCACTACATGCAGACAGAATGGAACAACGGGAAACCTGAGGTGGTGGCGTACTCGGCCAAAGACGAGAGCCGAACGGTGCTGATTCCGTCGAATCAACTGGAGACTTTTGACGATGTGCCTTCTGTGAGCAATATCACGTTCAGCGATGACATGGAGAAGGTTCTGCTTTTCACGGACACGAGAAAGGTGTGGCGCTACCACACGCGTGGTAACTATTGGGTGCTCGACCGAAAGAGTGGCGTGGCACATCAGTTGGGCAAGGGATTGCCAGCAAACAGTCTGATGTTCGCCAAGTTCTCGCCCGACGGAAACAAGGTGGCGTATGTGAGCAAGAACAACATCTATGTGGAGGACTTAACCACGAAGACCTACAAGGCCATCACGACGGACGGAAACGACACGATTGTGAACGGCACGTTCGACTGGGTGTATGAGGAGGAGTTTGATTGCAGGGATGGTTTCAGATGGAGCGGCGACAGCAAGTATATCGCCTATTGGCAGAGCAACACGAGCGGGACGGGCTGGTTCGACATCATCAACAACGTGGACAGCATCTACCCTACCGTACAGCATTTCCCTTACCCCAAGGCTGGTACGACGAACAGCGCTGTGAAGATTGGCTATGTGAGCGTGGATGGTGGCACAACGACTTGGTTGCCCATCCCTGGCGACGAACGGAACAATTACCTGCCAAGGATGGAATTTGTACCAGGCACAAACCAACTGTTCATCCAGCAGATGGATCGTCCTCAACACACGAACAAAGTGTGGACGGCGACGATTGGGAAGGATGACCTGCAGACCATCTTCGAGGACAGCGATGTGGCGTGGGTGGAGACGAATGATGAGGTGACTTGGCTTCGTCAGAACAAATACTTCACGTGGATGAGCGAAAGAGACGGCTGGCGACACCTGTACAGGGTGAGCGCAGACGGCAAGCAGATGAGCCTCATCACGAAGGGCGACTTCGATGTGATTGAGTTAGTGGGGCTGAACGAGAAGAGTGGCTATGTATATTTTATCGCCTCACCTGATAATGCCACACAGCGGTATCTGTACAGGGCAAAACTCTTTGGCAACGGACAATGTGAGCTGGTGAGCGATGCCAATCAAAAGGGACAGCACAACTATAATATGTCGCCAACCTGCACTTGGGCTGTGCATACGTTCAGCAATGCACGGACAGTGCCCCAAGCGGAGCTGCTGTCTTTTCCATCTGGCAAGACCATCAGGAAATTGGTGGACAACAGCAAGGCGCAGAAGGAGTTTGACGAACTTGGCGTGCATCCGAAGGAGTTTGTGAAGGTGAAGTCGGGCGAACTGATGTTGGATGCCTGGATGATCAAACCTTACAACTTCGATGCAAGCAAGAAATATCCTGTCATCATCGACGTGTATGGCGAGCCTGCCAGCTCGACGGTGCAGGATGTATGGTCGGGCAACACGTGGCATCAATATCTGGCCAGTCTTGGCTACATCGTCGTGAGCATCGACAACCGTGGCGCGGCTGCACCTCGTGGCAGAGAATGGAGAAAGTGCATCTATGGCGAGGTGGGAACCTTTGCCAGCGAAGACCAGGCACAAGGCATCCTAGACTTGGCGCGTCAATACCCGTTCATCGACACGGAACGCATCGGCATCACAGGCTGGAGCGGTGGTGGCAGCCAGACCCTCAACTGTATGTTCCGCTATCCTGAAGTATTCAAGACGGGCATCGCCATCGCCTTTGTGGCAGACCAGCGGCTCTACGACACCATCTATCAGGAGCGCTACATGAACACACCACAGAACAATCCTGAGGGTTACGAGAAGGGGTCGCCCATCACCTACGCTGAGAACTTGGAGGGCAACTTGCTTTTGATTCATGGCACAGGCGACGACAACGTGCACTACCAAAACTGCGAGATGCTGGTGAACAAGCTCATCGAGGAGGGCAAGATGTTCTATCAGGTCTCTTACCCCATGCGTTCGCACAGCATCAGCGAGAGAGAAGGCACAAGCTTGCATCTGCGGAAGACGATGGAAAACTTCTGGCTGAAATTCTTGCCAGCAGGAGGGAGAACGCTTCGCTAAATGATAGAAGGCGCTTCGCTAAATGAGAAATGATAAATGACAAATGATAAACATATTTACTAATAATAATCAAAGACAATGAAAAAGATTTTTATGATGTTTGCAGTTCTGATGATGATGGCTGCAACGAGTTTTGCGCAGGACGCTGTGCCTGCAACGAAAATTGGAGAGAACAAATTAGACAAGATGCTCGAGCCCCTCATGGAGAAGCTCAAGGATGTTGCTGATGACGATGACGAACAAGCCGCGAAGATTATCTTTGACTTTGCGAAAGAAAATCTCAACGAGGCAGGAGTTTACGTCATCACCAACTTGCTTGCCTATATGACGAAGACGGAAGACCTGCTGAAGCTGGTGGACGAGAACGATTTCTTCAAGAACAACGAGCAGATTCAGAAAGCCAAGCAGGAATGGTTGATTCAATTGGATACAGCTGAGGGCAAAATGTTCAAGGACTTCGAGGCTGAATACGAAGGCAAGGTGACGAAACTGTCCGACTATGTAGGCAAGGGCAAGTATGTGCTCGTTGACTTCTGGGCAAGTTGGTGTGGTCCCTGCTGTGCTGAGATTCCCAATCTGATTAAGGTATATAATAAGTACAAGGGCGATAAGTTCGAGGTGCTGGGCGTAGCCACTTGGGACAAGCCAGAAGATACGCAGAAGGCCATCGAGCAGATGAAGATTCCTTATCCTCAGATCATGAACGCTCAAAAGGCTGGAAGTGACGCTTACGGCATCACTGGCATTCCTCAGATTATTCTCTTTGGTCCTGATGGAACGATTGTGAAGAGGAACCTGAGAGGGGCTGGCATAGAGAATACGGTGGCCGAGGTGCTGAAGTAAGAAAGAGGCACGAACACAAAGCGAGCAAGCAAGACCGATGAGTCTGACGAAAGACGAACTGCTGGCGCTGGTCAGAAAAGGAGCACGGAACATGTCGTGGCAAGAGAAGCTGCGGCTGACTGTTCTGTTGAGTCTGCCAGCGATGGTTGCGCAGATTTCGTCTGTGGCCATGCAGATCATCGATGCGGCGATGCTGGGACATCTCGGCACGAAGGAATCGGCAACCGTAGGATTGGTGTCGACGACCATCTGGCTGTTTGGTGGACTATGCTCCGCTTTCTCGGCTGGCTTCTCCGTACAAGTGGCGCACCACGTGGGGGCAGAAGACCTCCGTGGGGCACGCAATATCATCCGGCAGGGCATCCTGTCGGGTCTTTGTTTTAGTCTGACGCTCACGCTGATAGGCCTCATCATCGCCCCCTACCTGCCGATATGGCTTGGAGCCGATGAGGAGATCTGCGCTGGGGCATCAGAATACTTCGCCATCGTGGCAATGGCCTTGCCTGTGTTGGAAATCAACATGTTGGCAGCAGGAAGCCTTCGATGCAGCGGCAACATCAAGGTGCCCAGCCTGCTGAACGCCCTGATGTGCGTGCTCGATGTCATCTTCAACTACGTGTTCATCTTCATCTTCGACATGGGCACGGCAGGTGCGGCCTACGGAACCTTCTTGGCGTTCATCATCACGATGAGCCTGATGGTGCACTTCATGGCTGTGCGCGACCAACAACTGCGTTTTGCCCTCGACACAGAGCTGGCCAATCGATGGGATTTCCAGCGCTATGTCCCCACCCGCATGACACTACGGAAAGTGATGATCATAGGGTCGCCCATCAGCCTTGAACGTGGTGTGATGTGTGGGGCACAAATCGCCATCACGGGCATCATCGCCCCATTGGGTTCTGTGGCCATCGCCGCCAACACATTCGGTATCAACATCGAGAGCATCTGCTACATGCCAGGCTATGGCATCTCCGAGGCGGCCACCACGCTGGTGGGTCAGAGCCTGGGTGCCCGTCGAAAAGACCTGATGAGGAGTTTCGCCTGGATTTCCGTCGCTTTGGGCATGGTCATCATGGCGCTGATGGGCATTCTGATGTGGGTCTTCGCCCCTGAGATGATGGGGCTCGTCAGCACAGACACCTCCGTAGTGGAATTGGGAGCAGAAGTGCTCCGCATCGAAGCCTGGGCAGAACCGATGTTTGCAGCCAGCATCGTGGCCTACGGCGTATTTGTGGGTTCAGGCAAAACCTTGGTGCCAAGCCTGATGAACTTAGGAAGCATCTGGGTGGTACGCCTCTCGCTTTCCCTCATCTTGGCGCCCACGATGGGATTGCGAGGCGTGTGGATAGCCATGTGCATCGAACTTTGTTGGCGAGGGCTGGCCTTCCTTTGGCGACTGCGAGGACGCGGATGGAGCAACATCAAGGGCACACCCCCAACAGGGCAATATCAAGAGGAACTCATCAAGACAAACACAATATATGAAAATAATTAAAGACCAAGAATTTGGAGGGGAACGTCCCCTTTATGCCTCCCACGACCTCCGATTGGAGAACGTGACAATCCATGTGGGTGAATCCTCCATCAAGGAGAGCAGCAACATCGAGGCGGAAAACTGTCGCTTCGAGGGGAAATACGTGTTCTGGGAGACAGACGGATTCCGCATCCACAACTGCCACTTTGCCGAGAGTGCGAGGAGCAGCCTGTGGTATTCGAGAAACTGCCACATGACCGACTGCGAAGTGTTGGCTCCCAAGCTCTTCCGCAGGATGGACGGCATCCACGTGGAAAACACCAACTTCCCCAACGGAGAGCAGTACCTCTGGGATTGCAGGAACATCCACCTGAAGAATGTGCGCATCGACAACTGCGATTATGCCTTCATGCACTCAGAAAACATCCGCATCGAGAACTATCACCAAGAGGGCAACTACGCCTTCCAATACGCCAAGAATGTCGAAATACGCAATGCCATCATCAACTCCAAGGATTCCTTCTGGGAGTCAGAGAACGTGACCATTTACGATTCAGAGGTGAACGGCGAATACCTCGCCTGGTACGGCAAGAACATCCGTCTCGTCCGTTGCCACCTCACAGGCGAACAACTCCTCTGCTATGTCGATGGCCTCACCCTCGAAGACTGCACCTTCGGCGAAGATGCCAACCTCATCCTGGAGTATTCCACCGTCAACGGCACCATCCGAGGCCACGTCCACAGCATCAAGAACCCCACCAGCGGAACCATCACCGTCTATGGCGACGTAGGCGAAATCATCTGGGACGAAAACCAGAAAGCACCCGCCAACGCACAAGTGATTGTAAAATAACGGAAGCCTCCCCCCTCTGTTCCGGCAAACGCACAAAGGTTAATCGGTTATTTTGTTTTTGAATTGCTAAAGATAAAACCTAAGGAGTCTCTTTTTTGAGGATAAAACACAAGAAGAAAGGAATAAATATGGTTGTTTGTACATAATTATAGAGATGGGAGGTGGATTTCGGAGAAAAAGTTGTAACTTTGTGGCGACTAATGATAGAAATATGAGACCACTATCCACACGAACGGCGGGCTTCACGGATTCCATCATCCGACGCATGACCCGCATCAGCAACCGCTACGGGGCCATCAACCTCTCGCAGGGATTCCCTGACTTCGACCCGCCACAGGAAATTACTAATAGGCTGGCAGAAATTGCACCTTCTGGCCCTCATCAGTATGCAATCACTTGGGGAGCGCAGAACTTCCGCGAGGCATTGGCCAAGAAGCAGAGTCGCTGGACAGGACTTCCGATAGATGCCAACAAGAATATCGTGGTGACGTGCGGCTCGACGGAGGCGATGATGGCGTCGATGATGACTGTGGTGAATCCAGGCGACAAGGTGGCTGTCTTCTCGCCGTTCTACGAGAATTATACTGCCGATACAATTCTTACAGGTGCTGAGCCTGTGTATATTCCGCTTGTTCCACCGACATTCTCGTTCGATGCCAACCTGATTGAAGATGCTTTCAGGTTGGGAGCTAAGGCGCTGGTGCTGTGCAACCCGTCCAATCCTTGTGGCAAGGTGTTTACACGCGAGGAGTTGCAGCAGATAGCTGACATCGTGATTCGATACGATGGCTACGTCATCACCGACGAAGTGTACGAGCACATCGTGTATGCCCCTCATCGGCATGTCTATATCTCTACGCTGCCTGGCATGTGGGAGCGCACCATATCATGCAGTTCGCTCTCGAAGACTTATAGCATCACGGGCTGGCGATTAGGGTATGTGATTGCCCCAGAACCTATCATCGACCGCGTGAAGAAGGTGCATGATTTTCTGACTGTTGGCGCAGCGGCTCCCCTGATGGAGGCAGCCACCGTCGGACTGTGCTTCCCTGACAGTTATTACGACGAGCTTCAGGCGCACTACACTTCTGCGATGGTCTGCGCCAGTTCGGACTGACGTTCACGGAGCCGCAAGGAGCCTATTACGTGCTGCTCGATGTCTCCAAGTATGGTGTGAAGGATGACTTGCAGTTCTGCGAATGGCTGGCTGAACATGTAGGAGTGGGAGCTGTCCCCGGCAATTGTTTCTTTAGAGAGGATGTGAATCACCTGATTCGTTTCCACTTCGCTAAGCGTGACGAGACCCTTCTCGCTGCCCTCGATCGCCTGTCGGACATGGATGCAAAGGCTCTATCTCATTTTTCTGCCGTTCAATCTTAAATACCTGATTATCGACACTTAAAGTAAAGACAATGGCTTACGACTTCGACAAAACCATCGAGAGGCACGGGACAAACTGTGTGAAATGGGATACCTTTGGGGCAACGCTCCCAAGAACTATCCAAAATGAACTGAAAGACCCAGAGATCCTCCCCATGTGGGTGGCAGATATGGACTTCGAGACGGCTCCGTGCGTGCTTCTGGCACTCAAGGAAAGGATGGAGCATGGGTGTTTTGGCTATACGCTTGTGCCTGAGAGCTATTACGAGGCCACGATTGGGTGGTTCAAGAGGAGGCATGGATGGGAGATCAATCGAAAGTCGTTCATTTACACGAGTGGTGTGGTGCCTGCCATCTCTGCCATCATCAAGGGGGTTGTTGAGGAACAAGGGGCAGGGAGCAAGGAGCAAGGGGCAAGGAGCGAGGGGCAAGTGAAGGTGCTGGTGCAGACGCCTGTGTATAATTGCTTCTTCTCCAGCATCAGGAATAATGGCTGTGAGGTAGCGGAGAGTCCACTAAAGATGATGGGGCATCGGTATGAAGTGGATTGGGAGGATTTTGAAAAGCAATGTGCTGACCCCAACGTGAAGGTCTTCCTGCTTTGCAATCCGCATAATCCTGCTGGACGGGTGTGGACACGAGAGGAGTTGGTGAGAATGGGCGAAATCTGCCTACGAAATGATGTGTTTGTCATTTCAGACGAGATTCATTGCGAATTCACAATGCCAGGACACACTTATACGCCCTATGCGAGCCTCAACGAGAATTTTGCCAAGAATTGCGCCGTGTGCTTGTCGCCCTCGAAGGCTTTCAACATCGCAGGGCTTCAGATAGCCAACATCATTGTGAAGGATGCGGACATCAGAAGGCGGGTGGACAAGGCCATCAACATCAATGAGGTGTGCGACGTCAATCCTTTTGGCGTCATCGCTCTCCAGGCAGCCTACTCGGATGAGGGCGAGAAGTGGTTGAACGAACTGAATGAGTACATCCACGGGAATTATATCTTGGCCAAAGAAATGCTGGAGAAGGGTGTTCCTCAATGCCCTGTGACGGAACTGGAGGGCACGTATCTGATGTGGGTCAATATCGCCCAGACGGGCAAGACATCGAAGGAAGTGACTGACCATCTCCTGCATCAGGAGAAAGTGTATGTGAACGCTGGCCCGATGTATGGCGAAAAGGCTGGTGAGGGTTACATCCGAATCAATCTTGCAACAAGAAGAAAACTCGTTGAAGAGGGCATCGGACGCATTATCCGTGGAATCAAGAGCATCTGAATACACATTTTTTGCATTTTTTTGCCACAAATCTTTGTGCATTAGTATAATATATGTACATTTGCACTCATTCAAGACCAAAACCCAACATCACATGAACAACAAAAGACACATCAAGACAATGATAGTCCTCATGGTCGCCACTTCTGCCCTGCTGATGACGGCCTGCAACTTTGGACGCCCTGTCATCAATGGAGGAAAGACTGGTCAGCCCATCATGGACGGCTGGACATTCCAAATGGCAGGCGAGTATTGGCTTCCTTCTGTCATGGGAGAACTGAATCCGCAGACACCAGAAGAGTTTGCCTCCCTCAACAAGGTGAACGTGCAGGTGAAGCTGCCCGTGTTTGAGAGCAACCCGATGCCCAAAGACGGAGTCATCTATCGTCAGGCCTCGACAGGAGGATTTGTGACGTTCCATCTGACAGAAGTGGAGGGCGACACGCTCAATCCTGTGGGCACGGCAGAGATGTGGCTCCGCGAAGAAGGCTATTTCGAAAACGACACGACTGAAGTGAGGGTGCTGAGTCGCGGGAAAGGCATCTTCACGGTCTATCACATCGAACGGCAACGTCAACGGGGAGAGCCTGTGCGCTACGAGGAATTTGTGCGTACCGACCCTGCCATCATCTCAGTATATCCTGATGGTGACAGCCTCCTGATTTGTCGCGGAAACTTCATGGGCGATGCCTATGTGGCAGAATAATCATTACTAAACAGAAAGGACAAACATCATGAGAAAGAATTTGTTCACACTACTGACTGCAGGACTTGTGCTGATGCTCGGCAGTTGTTGGGAAGGTGGAAAGCCAGACGGGAACGTCATCACAGGTGGACCAGGCATCGGCATTGACACAGCCACCGTCGCCAAAATGGATTTGGCAGATGCTCTGGAAAGCCTCATGGCTGACACCATTTTCTTCGAGAAAAAGGCTCCCAAGGATGACCTGCACTCGTATTCGTACATCAGACAACGTGTGAACGCCATGTACGAATCGATGGATGACCAGACATGTTGCTCCCAGCACTATCTGGCACTCCGAGCCTTGGCTGAAAAGGCTGCCCAGATGAGGGGAAAGACGCTGACATCGGGAGCGGATCTGGTGAAAAACCACTGGACGCTGGGCGACGACGAGGACAAAACGAATCCTGAGTGGAGTTATCGGATTCTGTCGGTGGAGAAGGTGACCAAGAACCATGCTGAGGTGCTGGTGGAGGTCAAGAAGTATTATGAGACGAAGCTGAAGCTCATCTTGGTGCAGGAAAGAGACGACTGGTATGTGGACAACTTCGACATGCTGACCCAAGTTGGCTTCGATGCTACGGTACAAGTGTACGAAGAGCACGAAGTATATTATAATGAGAAGGAGATGATGGAAAACTACATCGTAGAAACCATCGAGGATGCGGATGAAGAGGAATAAGAATAATCATCAACCCATAAACCCCTAAAAGACTATGGCATTTTGCGGAAATTGCGGACATCAGAATCCAGACGGAGCGAAGTTCTGCGCAGGTTGCGGAGCTGACCTCACCAACCAAGCGATTGGGAATGTAGAATCAATCGTGAATGAATCCAATGTGGCATCTATCGAGGACAACAACCCCATGAGCTACGTGCCTTTAGACAATTCGTCAACCGACAGCTTCGAGTTTTCATTCGAAAGGGACGAACCAAAAGTGGAGGATCATTCGACGATTCCTCCTGTGACAACGACGCCGACACCGACTCCTGTAGTTCCTCCGACGCCGACACCACAGCCGACACCACAACCAACACCACAGCCGACTCCCCCTCCACCTGTTCATCAGGCCATCAAACCAACGACTCCTCCACCTGCACCTCAGCCGATTCAGCCTACGCCTCCTCCTCCAAAGGCTCCTCAGCCAAGAAGGCCGGCCACCCCACCCCCTCCACAGACATCGCAGTTCAAACAGACTCCCAACAAGAAGGGTGGCGGTTGCAGTTCGTGCTTAGGATGCGGATGCATTGGCCTCATCGTGCTCATGCTCGTCATCGGTGGACTCTGCTGGTGGGGTTACGACTACATCCAGAAACACGGAGGAGACTTTGAAGATATTCTGGAGCAATGGGATGACCAACTGAAAGAGAAGTATGCCGAAGGCGATGAAGACCCCGATGCACAGACCTACAACGGACAGACGCTCAGGGAATTTGCCAATGGGCTTGGTTTCCCTGTGGTGACTTATTCAGAGTATCCCAAGGTAGGACCTTCTTACTTCAGCGAGGAAGCAAATAGCGTGCTACGTGCCTACGACATAAAGTTCAAGAGTGGCGACTATCTCGGCGTGATTACTATCAGCGACCATAACACGATGGAGGTTCCCCAATACCGTTTCTCTCCATGTGGCTGTAGCATTTATCATTTGAGCCTCCCCAGCGATGAGGATTTCGACGGCTACATGTTCGTCTATGGAGGTGCTCGTCGCATCATGACCAACATCAACGGCGTTGTCGCAGAATACACAATCCCCAATGATGAGGATGTAGAGGACGATGTCGAGGAAGTAGAAGTGGAAGACGAAATAAAATCTGTAAAGGTTGTCAAATAAAGTATGATGCACAAAAAAAGGAGGACACTTCACATTGAGGTGTCCTCCTTTTTACATATATAATGTGTTATTTCAGCAGGTCGTCGAGTGCTGACTTGAAGTCGTTGTCCTGTGCAGGAGCCTCGTTGCGTGGCTCGTTGTGACGTGGACGGTCGTTGCGCTCGCCTCTTTCAGGACGCTGACGACGTTCGCCTCTCTCAGGACGCTCGCCACGCTCTGGACGTGGACGACGTTCGCGCTGTGGACGTTCCTGATAGTCAGCGGGCTTCTCGATGAGCACGCGGCGAGAGAGCTTGTACTTGCCAGTCTTCTGGTCGATGTCGATGAGCTTCACGTCGATTTCGTCATCTTCCTTGATGCCAGCCTCCTCAACAGTGTCGAGACGCTTCCAGTCGATTTCGCTGATGTGGAGCAGTCCGTCCTTGCCAGGCAGGAACTCCACGAAGCAGCCGTAAGGCATCACGGAACGAACGGTGCCATGATACACCTGACCCACCTCTGGGATGGCTACGATAGCCTTGATCTTGGCAATAGCAGCCTCGATGGCTGAGCGGTCTGGAGCAGAAATCTGCACCTTGCCCACGCCGTCCTCTTCATCGATGGTGATGACGGTCTGCGTGTCCTCCTGCATCTGCTGAATCACCTTGCCGCCAGGGCCAATGACTGCGCCGATGAACTCCTTCGGAATGATGAGTTGCTCGATGCGTGGTACGTGTGGCTTCAGTTCTGGACGTGGTTCGGAGATGGTCTTCATCATCTCGCCCATGATGTGCTCACGACCAGCCTTGGCCTGCATGAGAGCCTGCTCCAAAATCTCGTAGGAGAGACCGTCGCACTTGATATCCATCTGGGTGGCGGTCAGACCGTTCTTCGTACCCGTGGTCTTAAAGTCCATGTCGCCGAGGTGGTCCTCATCGCCAAGGATGTCGGAGAGGATAGCGTACTTGTCCTCGCCGGGGTTCTTGATGAGACCCATGGCGATACCAGCCACAGGATTCTTGATAGGCACACCGGCATCCATCAGAGCGAGCGTTCCGGCGCAAGTAGTAGCCATAGACGAAGAGCCGTTAGACTCCAGCACGTCAGAAACCACGCGAACTGTGTAAGGATAATCCTCGGGGAGCTGACCCTTGATGCCGCGCCATGCGAGGTGGCCGTGACCAATCTCGCGACGACCCACACCACGCTGAGCCTTTGCCTCGCCAGTGGAAAATGGAGGGAAGTTATAGTGGAGCAGGAACTTCATGTAGTAGCGCTCCAGAGCTCCGTCCACGAGCTTCTCATCGAGTTTCGTGCCGAGAGTGACAGAAGCCAAAGCCTGCGTCTCGCCACGAGTGAAGATAGCGCTTCCGTGAGGCCCGGGCAGAGGTTCAACCTCGCACCAGATGGGACGGATGTCAGTGGTCTTGCGGCCATCGAGACGAGTGCCCTCGTCGAGGATGCAACGGCGCATGGCGTCGCGCTCCACATCATGATAGTAGCGATCCACAAGCGTGTACTTCTCTTCCAGTTCCTCCTCACTCATGTCAGTATGAGCAGCGGCATAAGCCTCCTTATAGTCCTCGCGAATCTTCTCGAAAGCCTCTGTGCGGGCATGCTTCTCCAGCGCCTGCTTCGTCACGTCGTAGGCGGGCTGGTAGCACTTCGCCTGAACGTCAGCCTTCAGCTCATCGTCGTTCACCTCGTGGCAGTACTCGCGCTTCACGTCCTTGCCCAGCTCCTTCATCAGCTCCTTCTGCAACTGGCACTGGGGCTTGATGGCGGCATGAGCGGCCTTAAGAGCTTCCAGCAGATCCTTCTCCTGTACTTCCTTCATCTCACCCTCCACCATCATGATGTTCTCCTCAGTGGCGCCGACCATCAAGTCCATGTCGGCCTCCTTCAGCTGCTCGAAAGTGGGGTTAATTACAAACTCGCCCTTGATGCGGGCCACACGAACCTCAGAGATGGGCCCCTCGAATGGGATGTCCGAACAAGCCAGCGCAGCCGAAGCGGCGAAACCAGCCAGCGCGTCGGGCATGTCCTTGCCATCTGCTGAGAATACAATCACATTCACATACACCTCCGCATGATAGTTCGATGGGAACAGTGGGCGGAGCGCGCGGTCCACGAGGCGGCAGGTGAGAATCTCCTCATCGCTGGCCTTGCCTTCGCGCTTGGTGAAACCTCCAGGGAAACGGCCGTTAGCCGAATACTTCTCGCGATACTCTACCTGGAGAGGCATGAAATCTGTTCCCGGTACTGCATCTTTCGCTGCGCAAACAGTGGCGAGGAGCATCGTGTCGTTCATTCTGAGCATCACAGCCCCATCCGCTTGTTTCGCAAGCTTTCCTGTTTCGATGCTGATTTCTCTTCCATCAGGCAACGAAACCTTCTTTGTAATTACGTTCATCTTGTTAGTTGAAAAAATAAAAAAACATCTATAACCGTGCCATCCAAGGGCACGAACCCTTCGCTTCAAAATGTCGAAAAGTGGGGCAAAGTTAGCCATTTTCCCGCACATCTCGGCTATTTTTGCCCCAAAATCTTCGTTTTTCTATGCTTTTTAGCAGATTATCAGGCGGTTTGAGCCGTTTTTCGCTCACTTAGTCGTACCTTTGCACAAAAGTTCTGAAGAGACAATGAAGAAGATTCTGACAATATTGATGGCGGGCGCTACGATGTGGACGGCCTGCGACAGGGCTCCGAAGTTCCAGGTGGAAGGGACGATTGAGGGAGCGAAGGATTCGATGCTGTATCTGGTGCAGAGCTCGCTGGACGGGCCAGTGAGGGTGGACTCGGTGAGGCTGAAGGAGGACGGACAGTTTGCGCTGAAGGCGGTGGCACCGACGGATGCGCCGGAGTTTTATGCCCTGCAGATTGGGGGGCATGTGGTGAACTTCTCGGTCGACAGCACAGAGACGGTGAGGGTAACGGCGCGGCTGGCGACAATGGAGACGGACTACGCCGTGGAGGGGAACAAGAGCAGCCAGAGAATAAAAGAAATAAGCCTCCTGCAACAGGAGGTGCAGCGGAAGATAGTGGCCATCGAGAGGAATGAGGACATGCTGCCGGGCGACCAGCGGGACAGCATTGAGAGCCTGCTGACGGCGTATAAGGAGCGGATGAAGCGGGAGTTCATCTTCGCCGACCCGCCATCGGCCTCAGCCTACTATGCGGTGTGCCAGAGCCTGACCGATCTGGGCGGAACGTTCATGGTGTTCAATCCGCTCACGGAACGGGGCGACGTGAAATGCTACGCCACGGTGGCGACGGCGTGGGACGGGGCTTATCCCGACGCTCCGCGCACTCAGCAGCTCTGCAACATGGCCATCAAGGGGATGGACAACACGGCTCTGCCTCAGCAGCGGGTCATCGACGTAGACGAGAGCAAGGTGGCGGAGACAGGCATCATCGACATCAACCTGCCGGATATCAACAGCCGCCTGCGCAGCGTGACAGAGCTGAAAGGGAAGGTGGCGATGATCGACTTCACGGTCTATGGGGCGAAGGAGTCGGCGGAAAGGACACGTCTGATGCGCTCACTCTATGAGAAGTATCACGCGCAGGGCTTCGAGATTTATCAGATTTCCTTAGACGAGGACATCCACTTCTGGAAGTTCTCGGTGGAGAACCTCCCCTGGGTGTGTGTGCACGAGACCGACGGCAACGCTACACATATATATAATGTAGTGAACATCCCCACGTTCTTCCTCGTCAATCGGGAGAACGAGATTGTGATCAGAAGCGACTTCATGGAGGGAAGCCTGGAGGAGAACATTCAGAAACTCTTGTGAAAAAAAGAGTGAAGAGTGAAAAATCTTCACTCTTCACTTTATACGTATTCCTCTCCCAAGTTCAGTTGTGCATCGTTCACGAACTTGCGGATGTTCTTCTGGTCGCCCTTCTTGCAGATGACAAGCACGTTGCCCTCTTCGACAACGACGTAGTCTTCCAATCCCTGCACCACGGCCACATGACCTTCGGGCAACTTGATGATGCAGTCCTTGCAATCGTAGAGGAGCGACTTGGAGTCGATGACCACATTGCCCATGTCGGACTGGGGCAAGGCATCATGTACGGCAGCCCAGGTTCCGAGGTCGGCCCATCCGAAGTGACAGAGCATCACGTCCACATTGTCGGACTTCTCGAGCACGCTCTGTTCCAAACTCATGTTGGGACACTTCGTGAAGAGTTCCAGCAGCAGGTCGGCCATGTACTCACCCGTGCTATAAGCCTGGATGACCCGATGGACGATGGTGGCAAACTCCTCGCTTGTCCCACTGCTCACAGCCCTGAGGAAGGCATCGGCACTCCAGAGGAACAGACCTGTGTTCCACAAGAACTCGCCACTCTCGTAGAAGATCTTGGCAAACTCGTTCGCCGGCTTCTCCGTGAAGCTCTGCACCTTGTAGATATGAGACTCGGCATCTACCAGATCAGCCATCTGAATGTATCCGTAGGAAACTTCGGGACGCGTCGGCTTGGCACCCATCGTCAGCAACACATCGCTGCCACCCACGAAATCCAGTCCTCGGAGCACATCCTGCTGGAAAGCCTCGTAGTCGGTGATGTTCTGGTCGGAAGGGCTGACGATGAGTCTTCCCTCGGGACAACGGCGCTTCACTTCCAACGCCGCCCACGTCACCGCCGGAACAGTGTTGCGCCGCATGGGTTCCATGAGCACATTCTCGTACTTGATGCCCGGAATCTGCTCCACAACCAATTGTCGGTAGGACTCGTTCGTCACGATGATGATATTGTCAGCATCGATGCAGGCGGCAAACCGCTCATACGTCATCTGCAGAAACGATTTCCCTGTGCCCAGCACATCAATAAACTGTTTAGGCTTCTTCTCTCGGCTCATGGGCCACAGACGGGAGCCTTGTCCGCCTGCCAAGATTACACAAAAATTTCTTTTGTCCATATAATCACTTTATCGACCTTGTCGGTATTAATAGAGGTTAGTGTCATTCACTTTGCGAATGTAGGGCAAAAAACCAAACCGACCAAATATTTTCGCAGAATAATTAAAAAAGTAACATAATTTAGGAAATAATCGGTGAAAATTCGTACCTTTGCACCCATTATGAGCATATCCATTGAATTGAAGAACCTGACAACAGGTTATAAAGTGAAGGGCGGTGAGAAGGTCATCGCCAAGAATTTGAATGCATCGCTGAGCACCAGCGAAATGATTTGCCTGCTCGGTCCCAATGGCGCCGGCAAATCAACTTTGTTGCGCACTTTGGCCGCTTTTCAACCCGCATTGGGCGGAACGGTCGAGGTGATGGGACGTGATCTGCAGAAGTATTCGAACAAAGAACTGGCCAAGCTGGTCAGTGTGGTGCTGACCGACAACTCCGACATCAAGAACATGACGGTCGAGGAAGTGGTGGCCATGGGGCGCAGTCCCTACACAGGCTTCTGGGGACGTCTGAACGAGAAGGACAAGACGGTCATCAAGAAGTGCCTCGGATGGGTCGGCATCGAGGATTTGGCCAAGCGGAAGATGCAGACGCTCTCCGACGGCGAACGGCAGAAGGTGATGATCGCCAAAGCCATCGCTCAGGAAACGCCCATCATCTTCCTCGACGAGCCCACGGCCTATCTCGACTATCCGAGCAAAATCGCCATGATGCTCCTGCTCCACCGTCTGGCCAAGGCGCTGAAGAAGACCATCTTCATGAGCACCCACGACCTGGAACATGCCTTGCAAGTGGCCGACCAAGTGTGGCTGATTGACCCCGAAAAGGGACTGACCACTGGCATGCCCGAAGATTTGAGCCTCAACGGGAGCATCGAATCGTATTTCATCAAGGAGGGTATGACTTACGACCGCGAGTCGTGCACATTCTCCATCGAGCATGAGACGGCACGCGACGTCTTGGTGGAGGGGCCAGACTCTCAGGAGTATCGCCTCTGTTGCAAGGCGCTCGTCCGCAACGGATTGAAGCCTGTGACGACAACCGAGGGAACGCTGGCCAGCAAAGATGTGAAAATCCGCATCCCCGGCGATGGCTCATACCGTCTGATAGAACAGGGCAGGGAGAGCATCAAGGTGGAGAAGATTGGCCATCTCGTCCAGATGATTGTGCCCACCATCACCAAGTATCAAATCTCAGCCATCCGCGAGGCTTCCAACTTCACTCAGTATGAATAGATTCCTCCTCTTCCTCCCCTTGCTCATGGCCTGCTTATCCCTTTCGGCACAGACGACGGAAATGGAGCAGGATATGTTTGAGACCATGCGCGAAGATGACAAGGCCGTTGTCGTGGCAGTACACAAAGACGCCATCAGTGGCATTGGTCAGCGGAGCATCGACCGCCTCACCCTTCGACTCCATGAGCTTTATCCCAACTATGACTATCGCGAAGCTTGTACCACCCCTGGAGCGATGGGACAAGCGTCCGACCCCGACAAGCTCTTCAGCCAATTGCAGAAGGATGGCTACACCCATGTGCTCATTCAGCCGTCGGGCATCACCAACGACCTCGACATGCAGTATCTGCGTCAGATGGTGGAGACCGCCAAGGGAAAGTTCAAGCAGATGCGATTGGGAGAACCCTTGCTGAGCGACCTCGCCGATTATCAGGAGGTGGCGAACATGACCATCAGCACATTCAGCATCCCCAAGCAAGTGAACGTGCTCGTGTGTAACGGCACTGACAAAGAGGCCGACGCATCCTACATCATGCTCGACTACATGTTGCGCGACCAGACTCAGGACTGGTTCCTCGCCACCATCGTCGGCCATCCATCGCTCGACCATCTGATCAAGCAACTGAAAAAGCAAAAGCTCAAGAAGGTGCATCTCGTCCCCTTCAATGCCGAGGCCAACAAGATGATTGGTGGCGAGTGGACCAAGAAATTGCAACAGGCAGGATATAAGGTGACAGCCGAACCAACCACGCTGATGGAGCAGGCGGGCATCATCCAACTCTTCGAACAGCATGTCCGTCATGCAGAGCAGTTCCGCCGATTGACAGCGACAGAACAAAAATTATTACCCTAACATGGCAAGCCCCTATCTTGAAGTCAAAGGACTGACCAAACGCATCGGCCACCGAGTGCTGTTTGAGGACATCTCGTTCACCGTGAATGAGCGTGAGCACATCGGACTCATCGCCAAGAACGGAACGGGCAAATCGACCCTGCTCAGCATCATCGCCGGCAAGGAGGGCGACGATGGCGGAACGATGATTTTCCGCAACGACCTCAAGGTGGGCTATCTGGAGCAGCCCCCCACCATCGATGCCCACGAGATAGCAGGCAAGAACGATGAGTTCCTGTTGCGCTACAAGCAGTTCCTCACCCAGATGAAAATCACGGAGGAAGAGGCCAACCGGCCTGCCGAGCAGCTGAGTGGTGGACAGGTGAAGCGCATCGCCCTGTCGAGAGTGCTGGCCGGAGAACCCGACTTGCTCATCCTCGACGAGCCCACCAACCACCTCGACCTCGAGATGATTGAGTGGCTCGAAAATATGCTGAGCCGTTCGACGATGGCCATTCTGATGGTGACCCACGACCGCTATTTCCTCGACCGCATCTGCTCGAGCATCATCGAGATGGACAACTCGCGCATCTATCCCTATAAGGGCAACTACTCCTACTATTTAGAGAAGCGTCAGGAGCGCATCGACAACATGAATGCGGAGATTGCCCGCGCCAACAACCTCTACAGAACCGAACTGGAGTGGATGCGTTCCACGCCTTGTGCCCGCAGTTCGAAAGCCCGCTACAGGATCGAGTCCTTCTACGAATTGGAGAAGCGTGCCAAGCAACGCATCGAGGAGCGCAACGTCCGTTTAGAGATGGGAGGCACCTACATCGGCAACAAGATTTTTGTGGCGACCGACGTCTGCAAGGCATTCGGCGACCACGTCATCCTCAAGGACTTCAACTACAACTTTGCCCGCTACGAGAAACTCGGCATCGTGGGCAACAACGGAACGGGTAAATCCACCTTTGTCAGGATGCTTCTCGGACTGGAACCCCACGACAGTGGCACCATCGACATCGGCGAGACCGTTCGCTTCGGCTACTACTCCCAGCAGGGCATGGCCTTCAAGGACGACCAGAAAGTGATTGATGCCGTCCGCGACATTGCCGAGTATGTCGATATGGGTAACGGCGAGAAGCTCTCAGCCAGCCAGTTCCTCCAGCACTTCCTCTTCCCGCCCGAGGAGCAATACAGTTACATCTATAAATTGAGTGGTGGTGAGAAGCGGAGGCTCTATCTCTGCACCGTCCTGATGAAAGCTCCCAATTTCCTCATCCTCGACGAGCCCACCAACGACCTTGACATCGTCACCCTGCAAATCCTCGAGGACTATCTGAAGAACTTCCGCGGATGCCTCATCATCGTCAGCCACGACCGCTACTTCATGGACAGAGTCGTCGACCACACCCTCGTCTTTCATGGTGACGGCAACATCCAAGACTTCCCTGGCAGCTACAGCCAGTATCGCGACTGGAAGGAACAGAATGCCAAGCAACAAACGGATGCGAAAGAATCCACCTCCAAGACATCGAAGGACTCCACATCCAATGAAGAGAAGAAAAACGATGGTCGCAACCAAAATCGTGCCCGCCGACTCACCTTCAAGGAGCGCCAGGAGTTCAACCAACTGGAGCAGGACATCGCCGCCCTCGAAAAAGAAAAGAAAAGCATCGAGAAAGCCCTCTGCGGAGGCACCACCTCGGTCGATGAAATCACCCAAATGAGCAAGCGCCTCCCGATCCTCTCCGAAGAATTGGAAGAGAAAGAGATGCGCTGGCTCGAGCTTTCCGAGTTCGCATAGTATCCCATCAAACCCATAATGCCCATATTGCCCATCAAACCCATTCACCCCATGAAGATTACCTCCGCTTCCTACATCGGCTCCAAGCCCAACCACACCCAATGCCCCACCGACGGACGTCCTGAATACGCATTCATCGGACGAAGCAACGTGGGCAAGTCCTCTCTCATCAATGCCCTCACAGGCCGTAAGAACCTTGCCCTCACCTCCTCCACCCCCGGCAAGACCATGTGCATCAACCATTTCCTCATCAACGAGAAATGGTACATCGTCGATTTGCCCGGCTACGGCTATGCCCAGCGTGGCAAGAAGGAGATAGAGAAACTGAAGACGATGATCAGCAGTTATGTGCTGGAGCGCGAACAGCTCACTTGCCTCTTCGTGCTCATCGACATCCGTCACGACCCCCAGAAGGTCGATCTCGCTTTCCTCCACGTCCTCGGCTCCAACGGCGTGCCCTTCGCCATCATCTTCACCAAGGCCGACAAGCTTGTATTCTCCAAAATCAAGCCCACCGTGGAGAAGTATCTCGACACGCTTCGTGAGGAATGGGAAGAACTTCCACCCTACTTCATCACCAGCGCCACCAGCAAGATGGGCAAGGAAGAATTGTTAGCATACATCGACAATATCAACAAAAACTTGTAGAAAAAACGCTCAGGAGCACCTTCCTGAGCATTTTTTTTGCCAAAAGTATTTGTGATTTGGAAAATAATCCCTACATTTGCACCATCATTTCGGGACACATGGGCTATTGACAAAGAAAACCGCGTCCTGAAACCAAAATTCTCACAACATCATTTCAACAATTCATCAGATACTGAAACTTTCCAGCATCAAGCATAGGAAAGATTCGATATTCAAGCCATATATTGTATAATATGTATAATTTAGAAGAACTCAACCGTAAGGAGAAGTCAGAACTTCTCAGCATCGCATCAGAACTGGGCATCAAGAATGCCGACAAGATGGAGGACTTTGACCTGCGACTCGCCATCATCGACGAGCAGGCTGTCAATGCTGCCTCTAACGCATCATCTACTGACAAACCAACCCGCAAACGTGCCCGCGTCAGCATCAAGAACGTGGATCGCGTCTTTTCAGCCAATCAGGAAAAAACCCGCAAGATTGACAAGAACATGACCATCAAGAGGGACGAATCCATCTTCGCCTCTCTCTCTCCAGAGGAGAAGGCCATGCTCTCTTCCGAAGAGCCTGCCGAGCCAACTAAGGATGCCGCAGCATCTGAACCCAAGAAGCGTGGTCGCAAGCCTAAGGCAAAGGAGGATACTCCAGCCACTGAAGAGAAAGCCCAAGAGCAGGCTCCTGCCACAGAGCCTTCTGCTGAAGCACCTGCTGAGACTCCCAAGAAACGGGGTCGCAAGCCCAAGGCAAAAGCTGAGGAAACCACTCCTGTAGCAGAAGAGAAGAAGGAAGAAGCTCAGGCCGCAGAGCCCAAGAACACCACAGCCGACACCCCCAACAACGCGGCAAGCGATGTGGTGCCAGAAGCGGCTTTCGCTGTGGGCAACAACAATTCGCTCCAGACCATCTACTCCAACGCCGGCAAGCCATCGGCCAGGCACGGCAACGACGACTTCATCATCCTCGAGGACATTCCCGACGAGGCACAATACTTCGCTCCAGCCATCAATATCCTCAACAACCGTTACGAGGCTGAACCACAGAACAACGAAGCGCCCGACTACGAGACGTCCTACAATCCTTCAGCTCCAGCACCTGTGGCATCCGCTCCACACAAGGAGAAGCCAGTGAAGGAGAAACCTTACGAGTTCGATGACATCATCCGCGTGAGTGGCGTTTTGGAGACCGTCGATAACTACGGATTCCTCCGCAGCAGCGACTACAACTACCTGCCCTCGCCCGACGACGTATATGTATCTCTCCAGCAGATCAAGCACTACGGACTCAAGACCGGCGATGTGGTCGATGGCTTCGTTCGTCCTCCCAAGGAAGGCGAACGCTTCTTCCCACTCGCCAGCGTGGAGAAAATCAACGGCTGCGATCCCAACCGAGTGCGCGACCGCGTCGGCTTCGAGTTCCTCACGCCACTCTTCCCCGACGTGAAATTCAAGCTCTGCAAGGGACGCAACGACAGCCTTTCCTCACGTGTGGTCGATCTCTTCTCGCCCATCGGAAAGGGACAGCGCGCCCTCATCGTGGCACAACCTAAGACTGGTAAGACCTTGCTCATGAAGGACATCGCCAACTCCATCGCTGCCAACCATCCCGAGGCTTACCTCATGATGCTCCTCATCGACGAGCGTCCAGAGGAGGTGACCGACATGGCCCGCACCGTCAACGCCGAGGTCATTGCCTCCACGTTCGATGCGCCAGCCGAGAACCACGTGAAGATAGCCGGCATCGTCCTTGAGAAAGCCAAGCGTATGGTTGAGTGCGGACACGACGTTGTCATCTTTCTCGACTCCATCACCCGTCTGGCTCGTGCCTACAACACCGTTTCTCCAGCCTCTGGTAAGGTGCTCTCAGGTGGTGTCGATGCCAACGCCCTCCACAAGCCCAAGCGCTTCTTCGGCGCTGCACGTAACATTGAGGACGGCGGTTCTTTGACCATCATCGCCACAGCCCTCATCGACACCGGCTCCAAGATGGACGAAGTCATCTTCGAGGAATTCAAGGGAACCGGCAACATGGAGCTTCAGCTCGATCGTGGTCTGGCCAACAAGCGCATCTTCCCTGCCGTCAACCTCACCGCCTCTTCAACCCGTCGCGACGACCTCTTGCAGGATCAGACCACGCTCAACCGCATGTGGGTGCTCCGCAACCATATCGCCGACATGAACGCGATGGAGGCCATGGAGTTCCTCAAGAAGCAGATGGAACGCACCAAGAGCAACGAAGAGTTCCTCATCAGCATGAACGGATAAAGAACTTTGCCTGCAAAAAAGACAAGTATCATGAAGAAGAGTATTTCATGGGTGGTGGCCATCCTCCTTGTCTTTGGATTGTCGGCACAGCGTGCTGGGGCACAAGACATTGCACCATCGCAGTCGCTGAAGAAAGTGAAAACAGAGAACGAGAGCACCATCTATTCCTTCAACTACCCCAGCGTCAATGCGAGGGGGGAGGAGACGGTGCTTTCGTCGGCTCTGATTGCATGGACACCTTCCTTCCGCCACGATGATGACAGCATCGAATCGGTGCACATCTTCTGCCACGTCACCATCACCGATGATAAGGAGCGTCCCTCTGCCTCGCAGTCGCTGAGAGACCGTCAGTTGTTGACAACGATGATTGGTCGAAACTACAAGCTCCTCTCCAAGCAGGGCGACTATGTGTCACGTGCCATCATCATCGCCCCCGACTACGAGGGCTACGGCGTGACCAAGACCTCGCCCCATCCCTACCTGTCACAACGGCTCACGGCACGTCAGGTGACGGATGCCGTGACCTACGGCATGCAACTCTACCGCAAGGCCGTCGAAGAAGGATCACAGTTAGCCATGAAGAGCGACTGGCGCACCTTTGCATACGGCTGCTCACAAGGAGGTGCCGTCGCCTTGGCCACTCAGCGCTACATCGAGGAGCAGGGACTGGCTGACGAACTGCACTTCAAGGGTTCCATCTGTTGCGAGGGCCCTTACGACCTTGTGGCCACTTTGCGCTACTATTTGGAGGACGATGGCGATACATCGGGCATCTCCACCGACCATCGCAAGGGCATCTGCACCATGCCCGTTGTGTACCCTTTCATCATGAAGGGTATGGTGGACACGCACCCCGACATGAAGGACTACACCATCAACGACCTCCTCTCGCAACAACTGATCGACACGGGCGTCATAGACTGGTTAGAAAGCAAGAATTTCAACACCAATGGCATACATGAGATGTGGTACCACCAACTGCAGGAGGGACTCGATGCCAACGGCCGTCACTACACGCCCGAACAGATGGCAGAACTCTTTGAATCGCCTTCCGAGAATATGGTGTGGGGAGATCTGAAGAACATGATGACACCCGAGGTCTACAACTACATGAACAATCCCGCCAATTTTGAAACTGTGCCAGCTGAACCGACCAACGCCGCTCAAGCATTGCACCGCGCATTGGTGGACAACTCGCTCACCACGGGATGGACACCCCAGCACCGCATCCAGTTCGTCCACTCAAAAGGCGACACGGCGGTGCCCTACGCCAACTACCTGTCGTGGCGCGACGCTCAACCCCAAGGCGACATCTACCGTGTGGACGACACTTTCAGCAAGGCTGACCACCTCGATGCTTCCATCATGTTCTATATGAATCTCTGCCTCTCCAGAAATTTCACCGACATCTTCGAGTGGCTCAGCGAACAGCCCGCCGAGAGTGGCATCAAGGGAATTGAATGGAACAAGGGCAATGGAACTTGGTACACCCTCGATGGTCGCAAGCTTCAGGGCAAACCCGCTTCAAAGGGGATGTATATCAACAATGGCAAAAAAGTCGTGATTCGATAGAAAGAGTTTTTCTCATTTATCATTTATTCAAGTATCGAAATAGAAAACGTGGTTTGGGTTGCTTTGAAGACGTTCTCCATTTTCATCGGCAAAGTAAGTGAATTAAAATGGAACACGCAAGCATTTGACCGATTATTTTCACCAAGGCACAAATAAAAAACTCTTCACACCATTGATTTGCACACTTTGCAAGGAGAAATGAAAAAAAAATCAAAAAAATTTGTTTTTTAACACACTTCACCGTACCTTTGTACCCGAAAAGTCACGGAAGGCACTTATCCTTTCGTTGTGGAAACTAATAAACTAATTAAACAGATTATGATGAAAATGAGAAAAACAGCCATGATTTTACTGACGTTGATGGTGGGGCTGACAGCCTCTGCACAGGATCAGCGTGAATCGGTGCGCACCCGTATCGAAACCGCATTACGTGCGAATTATGAGAGGGGGTCTTATGACACGCTCTACATCAAACGTCCTGACAGCAAACTATTGCTGAGACTGAGAGGCAACCTGTCGGGCACCACCATCAAGAGCAAGGACAAAGAGGCGGAAGGCACCATCAGATCCAAGCTCAGCACCGACACCCGAGGAACCATCAGCGTGGGTGCAAGTTACTTAGGCGTATCTGCAGCGGTGGCGCTCAATCCTTCCCGTCTGGCTGGTAAGAACAAGGACATGGAGTACAACATCAATTTCTACGGCAACCGTTTCGGAATTGAGGCCTGCTACCAAGACTCCAAGACACTTTCGGGCGACATCACCCGAGATGACGACAGTTACCACTTGGCGAAGGGTGACGTGCGGTACAGGATGCTCAACATCACAGGTTACTACGCCTTCAACCATCGACGCTTCTCCTATCCTGCAGCATTCACGCAGTCTTACATCCAGAAGCGTTCGGCAGGTTCATGGCTCTTGGGTTGCACCTTCCAGAGCGGGCGAATCAAGGAAACCGACGATGCACCCGACGAACTGAATAACACACGCCTCTCGATGAATTGTTTTGCCATCGGCGGTGGCTATGGATACAACTTCGTGGTGCGCAAATGGCTCTTCCACGCTTCCCTCCAACCATCCTTGATTGTTTTCAACGACAACAGCGTCCGTGTGAGTGGCAAGAAATTCAAACAGGAGACCCACTTCCCCGAGATGATTTTCAACACTCGTGCGGCCATCATCTACAACATCAACCAGAGATACCTCGCAGGCGCCACCTTCCTCTTCAACACGACCATGCTTGGCGACCGCAGCGACTACACGGATGTGTTGAAATGGCGCGCTCGTGCTTTTGTGGGCATACGCCTGTAAAGGAAAACAGCTGTTACCAAAGATAAAAAATGAAGAAGGGAAGTGGCCTGTGTCACTTCCCTTCGCATAAACTCATATATTGCTTGACGTCCTTGTTCTGCTTGAACTCTTCGGGTGCCCGACCATAAATTTCATCAATCTGAGGAGTGGTGGTGGGATAGCCAAATTGGTTGTAGGCATTGTCGCAAAGGACAAGGAAATAGGTCAAACCAAGGACATTGTCGTAGTTGGAGGTCACAAAATCGGTTTCCAACTTGTCGATGGCCATGCGAAGCGAACCTTCCTCCTCGCCCAACTCACGCAGAATCTCGTCGTGATCGTAGCCGTCCAAAATCATCGCGCTCTCCTTCCGAGGCAGTTCCTGCAAGAGGAACATCAGCGAATCGCGCTGGGTCATGAAGGCGTAGAACTTGTCGTTCAGCGGTGTGCCTTCCACCTTCATCGCATAGTTCAGGTCTATCACCCTGATTTCGCCACCCTCCAAAATGATGGGGATGTTGTCGCCACTCGTGCCAAAGAACATTCGCACACACATCACAGAGTCCACAGGGCCTGTCATCGAGAACGTGCCATGCAGAATCCTGCAAGAGTCCACGGCCTTGGTGTTTTCGCCCCCTAAGGGACGCAGATAGACCATGTCGCCATCGTAGAACGACTGCAACGATGTGCCCGAAATACTATAACTGGTAGAGCAAGCCACCAGCAGTGTCATCACCGCCAGCACACCAAGCCCTTTATGGAATAAACGTTTCATCTCTTAAGAAATTGCATGCAAAAGTACGAATCCTTTCCCATCCCCACAAACCATTTAGCATTTCTTAATACATCGTTAATCTTTTTTAATGATTCAAGCCAAAAGAGGCACAAAGTCTGGTGTACTTCGTGCCTCTCTATCATGATATATGTGTAATCGTTAGAACTCGGCTGTCTTTGGCGTGCGGGGGAACGGAATGACGTCGCGGATGTTCTGCATGCCAGTGACGAAGAGGATGAGACGCTCGAAACCGAGGCCGAATCCTGCATGTGGACACGAACCAAACTTGCGGGTGTCGAGATACCACCACATGTCCTTCATCGGAATCTGGCGTTCCTCAATCTCGCCCATGAGTTTGTTGTAGTCTTCCTCACGGACAGAACCACCGATAATCTCACCAATCTGTGGGAAGAGCACATCGGTGCCCTGCACGGTCTGAGCCATCGTCTGACCATCGAGCACAGGGTTCTCGTCGTCTATCTTCATGTAGAATGCCTTGATGGCTTTGGGATAGTGGGTCATGATGACGGGCTTCTTGAAGTACTCCTCAACGAGGTAGCGCTCATGCTCGGAAGCGAGGTCATCGCCCCACTGGCATGGGAACTCGAACTTACGACCGTCCTTGATGGCCTGCTGAAGAATGCGAATGCCCTCTGTGTAGTCGAGGCGTACGAAATCCTCCTTGAGCACACCTTCGAGACGTTCGATGAGACCCTTGTCAATCATCTTGTTGAGGAACTCGAGGTCGTCCTTGCAGTGGTCGAGCGCCCAACGCACGCAGTACTTGATGAAGTCTTCTTCGAGATCCATCAGGTCGGGAAGATCCATGAAGGCAATCTCTGGCTCAATCATCCAGAACTCAGCCAAGTGGCGAGGTGTGTTGGAGTTCTCGGCACGGAAGGTAGGACCAAAGGTGTAGATGGCTCCAAGAGCCGTAGCACCCAGCTCACCCTCCAACTGACCAGAAACGGTGAGGGAGGTCTGCTTGCCGAAAAAGTCGTCGTCGTAGATGATGGAACCATTCTCGTCCTTCTTGAGGTCGTAGAGGTTCTTGGTGGTCACCTGAAACATCTGACCTGCACCTTCACAGTCGGAAGCTGTGATGATGGGCGTGTGGAAATAGAAATATCCATGCTCGTGGAAGTAGGTGTGGATGGCCATCGCCATATTGTGACGGATGCGCATCACGGCACCAAACGTGTTGGTGCGCAGACGCATGTGAGCGTGCTGACGCATGTACTCGAACGTCTGTCCCTTCTTCTGCATGGGGTAGTCGGCAGGACATTCGCCAAACACCTTGATGTCGGTGGCCTGCACCTCAACAGCCTGACCAGAACCGATGCTCTCGACCATCGTGCCCGTCACGGAAAGACAGGCGCCTGTGGTGATGAGCTTCATCATCTCAGGGTCGAACTTCTCCACATCGGCCACCACCTGTACGGTCTTGATGGTGGAGCCGTCGTTGAGGGCGATGAAGTTGACGCTCTTGGAGCCACGCTTCGAACGCACCCAACCCATGACGGTGACCTCCGTTCCAAAGTCTCTGCGCTGGAGAAGGTCTATTATCTTAACTCTTTTCATCTTATTCTTTATTCATAATGTCCCGTGTGCAACATAGCCACCTCCTGCTCAGTGAGGAAGCGCCAGTCGCCACGCTTAATTCCTTTCTTGGTGAGTCCAGCGAACACAACGCGGTCGAGACGGGTCACCTTGTAGCCAAGGCTCTCGAAGATACGGCGCACGATGCGGTTCTTACCAGAGTGAATCTCGATGCCAACCTGTTTGTGGTCGGTCTCAGAAGCGTAGCTGATGTCGTCGGCCTTGATTTCGCCGTCCTCAAGCATGATGCCTTCAGCAATCTGCTTCATGTCGGCAGCAGTGAGGTTCTTGTCGAGATGAACATGATAGATCTTCTTCTTCAGGAACTTAGGATGGGTCAGCTTGGAAGCCAAATCACCATCGTTGGTGAAGAGGAGCACACCAGTGGTGTTGCGGTCGAGACGTCCCACAGGGTAGATGCGTTCGCGACAGCAGTTCTTCACGAGTTCCATCACAGTCTTGCGCTGTTGTGGATCGTCGGAAGTGGTCACGTAATCCTTTGGTTTGTTGAGGATGACATACACCTTCTTCTCGATGCTGACAAGCTGGTCGTGGAAGTGCACCTGGTCAGTACGCTGAACCTTCGTTCCAAGTTCAGTAACCACCTGTCCGTTGACAGAAACCACACCAGCCTGGATGAACTGGTCTGCCTCACGACGGGAACAAACGCCTGCATTGGCAAGGAACTTGTTCAGACGGATGGGTGCATTTGGATCCTCGAGATATTCCTTATATTCGATTTGCTTCTTCATGCTGTACTTGGCGTTGGGATTGTAGCCACCACGCTGGTTGTAACCACCACGGCCACCCTGCTGATAGCCACCACGCTGATTGTAGCCACCACGCTGCTGATAGCCACCCTGACGAGGCTGATAACCCTGCTGTTCGAAGCCACCTTCCTGCTGTTCGCCACCAGGCTGATAACCACGATTGGGGTTGTAGCCACCCTGACGAGGCTGATAGCCACCACGTTGCTGATAGCCACCACGCTGGTTGTAGCCACCATTGTAGCCACCACGCTGGTAACCACCCTGACGAGGCTGATAACCACCCTGACGAGGCTGATAACCACCTGACTGCTCGCCACCCTCCGTGGAAGATGAACCACCGAAGCCTGCTGGACGGAAGCCACGTTCATTCTGTACGCCATTTGAACTATAGGCAGCACGTTCGTTACGATTGAAACGAGGACGCTGTGGACGGTCGCCACGACCGTATGCAGGATGCGCGCCATTACTGCTTTCACGGTTGTAAGATGGACGATAGCCTTCGCGGTCACCTCCATTTTCAGATTTCTCTTCTGGTGCAGGTGTCTTTCCCTGCCATTCTTCAATTTCAGACATAATCTTCTTTACAATTTTTCTATTTACGATTTTACAATTTGATTATTTATTTTGCGATTGTATTTGTTAGGTTGTAACAATCTTTTTATTCCTTTTTGTTGTACAGTTCTGTGAGATGCACATTCCTGTGGGTTTTACATTCCCGTGTAGGTGTGAGGCGTGATGGCTCTCAGTTCCTCCTTCACGCTCTCCGACACATCCAACCCGTCGATGAAGTTTCTGATGCTTTCAGCTGTGATGGCCTCATTGGTACGGGTGAGCGCCTTGAGTGCTTCGTAAGGATGGGGATAGGCCTCACGGCGAAGGATGGTCTGGATGCCCTCAGCACAGACAGCCCAGCAGTTGTCGAGGTCGCGGTTGATGGCCTCCTGATTGAGCAAGAGTTTGCGCAGACCCTTCAACGTGGATTGGATGCTGATGACCATGTGACCCATCGGCACACCCACATTGCGGAGCACGGTAGAGTCGGTCAAGTCACGTTGCAGACGGCTCACAGGCAATTTCTGACCCAAGAAAGCGAGGATGGCGTTAGCCATGCCGAGGTTGCCCTCTGAGTTCTCGAAATCGATAGGATTCACCTTGTGGGGCATTGCCGACGAACCCACTTCGCCAGCTTTGATCTTCTGCTTGAAGTATTCCATCGACACATACATCCAGAAGTCCCTGTCAAGGTCGATGATGATGGTGTTGATGCGCTTCATGGCGTCGAAGATGGCACCCATGTTGTCGTAGTTGCTGATTTGGGTTGTCCACTCCTCACGCTGCAAGCCCAGTTTCTCGCTCACGAACTGATTGCCAAAGGCCTTCCAGTCGTAGTTGGGATAAGCGATGTGATGAGCATTGTAGTTGCCCGTCGCACCACCAAACTTGGCGGTAATCTTGCAGGCCTTCAACTGGTTCAATTGCTCCGTCAGACGATAGACATACACCATCACTTCCTTGCCCAGACGTGTGGGAGAGGCTGGCTGTCCGTGTGTCTTGGCCAGCATGGGGATGTCCTTCCACTCGTCGGCGTACTCCTTGAGTTGCGCGATGAGTTCCTCCACTTGGGGATAGTACACCTCTGTGAGTGCATCCTTGATGGTGAGAGGCACGGATGTATTGTTGATGTCCTGACTGGTCAAACCGAAATGGATGAATTCCTTGACGGTTGATAATTGACAGTTGACAGTTGCCTGTTTCTCAATCTCATCAAACTTCTCCTTGATGAAGTATTCCACAGCCTTCACATCGTGGTTGGTCACCTTCTCAATGTCCTTCACACGCTGTGCATCTGCCTCGGAGAAATTGCGGTAGATGTCACGCAGACGCTCGAAGAGCCCTTTGTCAAAGCTCTCTAACTGTGGCAGAGGCAACTCACACAACGTGATGAAATACTCGATTTCAACACGAACACGATATTTAATAAGTGCATACTCGGAAAAATACGCAGCCAAATCTTGCGTCTTGCTTCTGTAACGACCATCTATAGGCGAGACAGCCGTGAGTGCATTCAGTTCCATATTTTGTTTTCTTCAGAAATTTTCTCTTTGAAATGTTCTCTTTTGATTCGTAATCGATTCTCTTTTGCTTTTCTCTGGTGTAATTTCAGGTGCAAATTTGATTTTACGCTTGCAAAGTTACGGCTTTTTCAGCAAGTAGAAGGCATGAAGCACGCAGAAACACGCTCCCCCCCCCTCTTTTTTTATATTTTTAACCCTTAATCCAGCTTATCCAGGGCTGAAATGCGAAAAGCGGTGTACAGTTCTATCACCACAAAAAACACAAATGGTATCAGCCAAGCTGTTTGCCCCACATACATGCCGGCATAGAAACCTGGTGGCATCCACATGAAAATCGTGGCCAACACCAAGCCCACCATTCCAAACACACGCTGATGATACAATCGGCGCATCGTCAGTTCTAGGGGGTCTGTCGGGAGGTAGTTCATATAGAACGGTGTCTGCATGAAACGTCCGATAGCCAACGCCACCGTTCCGATGGCCATCGCTATAGAAGCCCATAAGCGCACGCTAGGGGACAACCACAGGGCTGCGCCCAACACCACCAGGCACAAACCAACCACCTCTACAACACCTAAAATCTTATCCTTGTCCATTAGCTCATCTCTAAACCCTAAACTCTATACCCTAAACTCTAAACTACTACTCATCCTCCTCTTCCTCCACAATGAAGATGTCCTCCTTGTCGGTCTTCATGAAGTAGCGACTGCGAGCCACTTCCTTCACGGCCTCAGGGTCATTCTTCAGGGCTTCCAGCGTCTTCTTGTCCTGATTGAACTTGCGGTTATATTCATCTATTTCGCCCTTCAGATGCGAAATCTCCCGTTTCTGTTCCAAACGATTCACCAAACTGCTGTCACCCACAAAGCCAATGGTGCCCGCAAAGATGGCGAGGGCTACTACATACTTCAACTTGAAAACCCAATACTTGATACTACTTTTCATAAAAACGCTCACTTTATTCAAAAAAACACGCCTTAATATTGACTTGCTGTGCAAAGTTAGTGCTAAAAGTATCTTCCAACAAAAAAAATCAGGGAAAAAGTTGTGAAATAGGTTTATTCTCTCTACCTTTGCCCCTGTTTTTCAACAACAAACCTATTTTTTCCCAATTTAAAAACAACAAAATCATGAAGGTTCTTCTCACATTTATTATAATATGTGTAAGCAGTTTGACGGCTATGGCACAGACCATAACCGTCAAGGTGGACGTGACCAACGACTGGAAAGAGGACAAAGCGGACGAACCCGTGGTGGTGAAGCTCTCCGACGTGAAGGGACTGAATTTCGAGGCCAAGAGCGTGACGGTGACCTACAAGGGCGATGATGTGCCCTTCCAGTTGGACGACATGGACGGCGACCAGCGTGCCGACGAACTTTTCTTCCTCACCGACATCAAGGGTAAGGACACCAAGACTTTCGAGGTGAAGTTCTCGGCCAAGGAGAACAAAAAGGCGACCCCTGTGGAGCCACGCATCTACACAGCCCTGCAACTCCGCGACAAGCAGGACAAGCACCCCGATGTGTTGCGTGTGGAGGCCAAAGGCACCAGCAACATCTTCAACGACATCTACATGCACGGCATCACGGTGGAGTCAGACGTGGTGGGCTATCGCATCTACTTCGACGAGCGTCAGAACATCGACCTCTACGGCAAGCAACAGCGTCGCATCGAACTGCCTGAAACCCAGTTCTACACCACCTCCGACCAGTTGGAGAAAGGCTATGGAGTGGATGTGCTGTGGGCTGGTCAGGCCATCGGCTGTGGCTCGTTCAAGGACTGGCAGAAGAAGAAGCCCGTCAACTGGACGGACGTGGGATTGCGAGGTCAGCGCATCGTGACCACGGGTCCACTCCGCACCATCGTTGAGGTATATGACCTGGGCGTGAAGACACCCGAGGCAGAAGATATGCTCTACGACCTGCACCAATACTACACCCTCTATGCAGGCCATCGCGACATGGCTGTGGATATACAATACACCAAGACGGTCTCTGGCAAGAAGTCCATCGAGAAGCTTTTCTGTACAGGCGTTCAGAAGGTGGGCGTGACTGCCGACGAAAAGACCCGCAAAGGACACAAGCCACAAGGCTTCGTGAAGAAAGACGGCATCGCAGGCTCATGGGGATGCGACTATCCCGACATGGGCAAGAAACAGCAATGGGCACCAGAAGCCATCGGAATGGCCGTGTACATGCCCAAGGAGTACATCCGCGACACGAAGGAAGACGATCTCAACTACCTCTTTGTCGTGAAGCCCGACTCGAAAGGAGCGCTCCACTACCACCTCACGTTCTGTGCCGACAAGGAGGCCGAAGGCTACCACACCGCCAAGGAATGGTTCGCATCCCTCGACGATTGGCAGGAGGCGTTGGAACATCCCGTGAGAGTGAAAGTCAAGTGAGGGAACCTCCAACGAGAGGGATTCACGTCCCCTTTGTTCCGAAAATCCTACACATTATAGTGGTTTTCCCATCGTCATTCCAAAAGAATGTCGTACCTTTGCCACGAACAAATCAACCAACAATACTCTCATCATGAAAAGAAATCTTACCCTATCAAGCATCATCGCCCTACTGGCTGTTTGCATGCTGTGTACCTCGTGCAGTAAGGACGAGATACTTTCCAACCGAATCTCCGGCAAGTGGCAAGGGGAATGGGGCATGTCGTATGTTGACAGAGACGGCATCAACCACAACTCGGCCTACAGCGTCGTTGAGTTCTACCCCAACGAGAAGTTCGACACCCAAGGTTACGGCTATCAGGAAGACTACTACCACGATGGTCCCTTCGCCCGTCTGGGCTTCTACTTCGAGTGGCGCATCGACCACAAGACCATCTTCATCACCTATCCTGGACACGCCGAATACAACTGCGTCATCCGCGACTACAACATGCAGAAGAAGCACTTCACAGGCTACATCGGCGACACACCTTTCGACCTCACCAAGATTGAGAAATACTATAAGTGGTATGACTACGTAGGTCGATATGTGGCCACAGGTACCGCCATTCTGCTTTGGATGGCCGACGACACCTACTACTATTACGACGACTATTACGACAGCTATGCCAAGAACCGCCCTGAGATGGACACCCGCACATCAGCAGGTGCGTGGAACGACGGCAAAGGCAAACCCGTGGGCGACATGAAGCCCCTGCGCATCTACAACCGATATGCTGAGAAATAACCATTAAAAACAAACTGATATGAAAAAGATTCTCTCACTTGCATTCATGGTGGGCATGCTCCTTGCCTCCAGCTCCATGTTACTATCTTCATGCACCGACCACGACACGGAAGAAGCCATTGTGCTCTCCGGACAGTGGCAAGGTAACTGGGGCATGTACTACGAAGTGGAAGACCCCTGGGGCAACATCGTGGCCTTCGACTCCTACGACACCGACATCGTGTTCTATCCCGACTACGACTACGCCACCCACGGCTACGGCTATCAGGTCGATTGGTACAATGAGGGTCCCTACGAGCGCATGAGTTACCGCTTCCACTGGAGCATCACCAACGGCATCATCCACCTGACCTACCCAGGCTATCCTGAGTACAACAGCGACATCCGCGACTACCATCTCAACTACGACCGCTTCCGTGGCTACTTCACCAACGGCACCCAGCCCTTCGAGCTCTACAAGATTGCCGACTACTACAACTGGAGCTACTACTACGAATGGGACTACCATTACTGGCCGTATGCTTCATGGAGCTGGGATGTATACTACAACGGCAAGACCCGTCCTGAGATGGACACCCGCATCACAGCCGACAGCACTGAAGCCAAGTCCGACAGCCTCCCACGCATCGTGAAGATTGGAAGCCGATTGGCAGAATAGACATTGGAAACTAAAAGTCACAAAAGCCCCTACCCTCTCCCCTCACCCTCTCCATGAGGGCGAGGGGAAAATGTGTACCTTTGTGGCCAAATTCATTCACGATGGGAAAAGAGCAAGCAATATTCAGACGCTCCGAACTGCTTTTGGGCAGGGAAGCGATGGAGCGAATCTTTCAGAAACGGGTGATCATCTTTGGTGTGGGGGGCGTGGGTTCCTGGTGCGCTGAGAGCCTGGTGAGGAGTGGCATCTGTCATTTGACGATGGTGGACAGCGACTGCGTGAGTGTCACCAACATCAACCGCCAACTGATGGCCACCACTGAGACCGTGGGGCAGGTGAAGGTGGAGGCGCTCAAGCAAAGGCTCCTCAGCATCAATCCGGAGGCTGACATCACGGCCTTACAGATGATTTTCAATGAAGAGACGGCTGAATCTTTCGACCTCGGCAGTTACGACTATATCATCGATGCCATCGACTCGCTCAAAGACAAAGCCCTGCTCATCCTGATGGCTTGCCAGACGAAGGCCAAGTTTTTCTCATCGATGGGCGCGGCCTTGAAACTCGACCCTACCCGCATTCAGGTAACGGAGTTCTGGAAAGTGAAGGGCGACCCCCTTGCCCGTGCCCTGAGAAACAAGTTCAAGCTGCAGAAACGATTCCCTGCCAAGAAGTTTCAATGCGTCTTCAGCGACGAACTCCTCCAGAACCTCGGTTCCCCGTCCGACGAAGGCGAGGCACCCACATCCTTCCACAAACCACAGACGAATGGTTCCCTCGTCCACATCACCGCCATCTTCGGCTTCACACTGGCAGGACTGGTGATCAAGGATGCGTAGTTGCGATTTTCTTTCCATTATTTGCAAATAGTTGCATTTTTTTTGAAACGCTTCCGTTTCTGAGGTGTATGCTGTAGTAGAAAGGCATGATGACGTCAAGGTGCTTTCGAGAACGGAAACAAAAAAGCAACAATAACTAAATAAAGAAAATGAAGACAAAAACAATTGGATTGATGGTGGTTCTGGCAGGCCTGCTGTGCTCGTGCCAGCAACAAAACCAGCAAGGTTCAGAAACGCAAGGAGCGAAATACGATGCGTATTGGAACACAGGTGATTCCCTGTCAGAAATGAAAAGACTCCACAAGTGGGAAGCCTACGTGGAGGAACACCCCCAAGATGAGATGGGATGGAGGAATCTGTATCATGCGAAAAGCATGAGCACTTTCTATAATCGTGAACAGGGTTATCAACAGATGATGCAGGAGCTGATGAAGCGTGTGAAGGAAGCCATTCCTGACACCTACACCTATTATCTCTTGGCGATGGAGACCAGCTACGAATATGAAAAAAGCAAAGAGTATGCAGAAGAAGCCCTCAAGCGTTTACCTGAAAAGTTGTATGAAGGTGACTACAAGACATGGTGCTGGTATTTTATCCAGGAGGATAAGGATGAGAAGCGCCTGAAGGACATGCTGACACGTTACTACAAGAGTGGGCTGCTCTCACCCGATGTACTTTACTATCATTATAACGAGATGCAGGGGATGGAAGAGGGAGGCATCTATCTGGGCGAGTTCGAGGGAGACCTCATTCCCAAGAAAATGATTCAGTTGGTGCTGGGCATGCACAAGGACAAGGTGCTGGTCAACCGAAATGGCGACTGGAGCAAGATCTGGAAGGCGTGCAAGATTCCAGGACCTGCTGAGAACTGGGCAGAGACCACCCCGAGGGATGATATGGGTAACTATTTTAACATACAAACCCTCAAGATGTTGGCTTGGATAGGAGATCACAGTGAGCACCCCGTCTATTACTCAGCCTCGAATTTGAGTGTGTATCGAAGGGAAAAACTCCCCAAGGATTTGTTGAAGAATCTCTACAACGAAGGACTGCTCGTCCGCTACTCACCCAAGCCCTACGACAACATTGCTGTGACCTGCCGAAACATCGAGGAACGCTATTCGCTCGACTACCTCTACCTCCCCTTCACGGCCTCGAAGGACAGCGAGAAATACTATTCCGACGCCACCAGTTGCACAAGTCAAACCATCGTTCTGCTGCAAGGCATTCTGCCCCACTATCAGCAGTATAACCCCCAGCGATGCCATTGGCTGAGTGGCGTGTTGATCAAGGCGATTGAAAATAGGCGCAATAAAGACTACAGTGAAAACAGTTTAAAGGAACTCCGTCAGTATTACGAATCCACAAAATCAGCTGCACAATGAGTATCCTCCTGTTCAAATCCCATCGGCAGATGACCGATGAAGCGCTGATGCTGCGTGCGAGCCGAGACAGCGAGTCGGCATTTGAAGAACTGTACCGTCGGTATGCCCGACGGCTACAGGGCTTCTTCTTCCGACAACTTGGGGGCGATGA
>CAJOGQ010000030.1:0-6657 GCA_905234125.1 uncultured Bacteroidaceae bacterium
GAACACATCTTCCCATCTGACCAGTCTGAATCCGATAAGCGAGGGGAACAGAAGATAACTGATGGTGTAGCTGAGGGTGTAAACAAACAACATCCATGACAGGCTTTTGATGCCGACGACTGATGCAGGAGAAATGATACCCATGAGGGTATAAAATCCCATCATGAATAGAGCCAGCAAGATGGCGTCTAAGATAAACACACCGATTTGGAGGTTCTTTTCTGTTCCCATAAAAGAATATATATTCGTTCTCCCCATTGTTCATGATGAATGCGTCCTTGGGGATATGTTGGCGTTTGTAATTATGTGAATATGTAATTTGTGTGCAAAGTTACGTAAAAAAGGAATAGGTTAAAAATATTTCACATTTTATTTTCAATTTTGACGTCCCTTTTGTGATATTTATGAAAAATAATCTATATCTTTGCATCAAAATTTCAAAACTTATGAAAATTGTCAATTTTGCAAAGCAGAATACTGTCATCAATCAATATGTGGCAGAATTACGTGATGTGAATATTCAGAAAGACCGTGCACGCTTCAGACGCAACTTGGGACGTGTCGGTCAGTTGATAGCTTACGAAGTCAGTAAGACACTTCGATATTCAGAAAAGACAGTCCAGACTCCACTTGCTTTGGCTAAGGTCAGCACGATGGAGGATGAGGTGGTGCTGGCTACCATCTTCCGTGCGGGTCTGCCTTTCCACCAAGGTTTTTTAGAGGTGTTTGACCATGCAGACAATGGCTTTGTGTCTGCATACCGCTATTATAAGGATAAGGAATGTAAGACCGTTGACGTGAAAGTTGAATACATCGCATCGCCCGATCTGACAAACAAAGTTCTCATCATTGCCGATCCCATGCTCGCCACGGGTGGCAGTTTTGAACTGGGCTACCATGCTTTCATCACCAATGGAATACCGGCATCCGTGCATCTTTGCTGTGCCATTGCGTCCCAGAAGGGTGTGGACAATATGAAGAAGGTTTTCGGCGGCTACGACAATGTGACGCTTTGGTGCGCGGCCATCGACCCCGGCCTTGATGAACATTGTTACATCGTGCCAGGCTTGGGCGATTGTGGCGACCTCGCTTATGGCGAGAAACTTTAGTATTAACGGTAGGAGCATATATGGACTCGCAGATAAGCCTTTTAATCACCTACATGTTGCTGTCGTTACTCATTTCAGCACTTTGTTCTGTGCTGGAGGCGACAATTCTTTCCACCCCCATGTCGTTCGTGACCACGCTCGAGGCACAAGGTGCCAAGGGGTGGGAGCGTCTCAAGCAGTATAAGACGAACATCGACCGCCCTATCTCTGCCATTCTCATTGTCAACACGGTGGCGAACACGGTAGGTGCATCGCTGGTCGGCTCGACGGCGGCGGGCTATGCATCGACCCACTATTCCGCATCCGACGAAACGAGCCTCTTTGTGGGCATTGTGTCGGGTGTGTTCACCTTCCTTATTCTTGTCTTCTCCGAGATTGTGCCCAAGACCATTGGTTCCACCTATTGGCGTAAACTCGCCTTGCCGGCCTCGCGCGTTATACATATATATATAATCATAACGTATGTGTTGGTCGTGATCCTGGAGAAAATCACGCATGGTTTGGGCAATGCGGCCAATCAGGAGTCGGTCACTCGCGACGAAGTGGCGGCTATGGTGACGGTGGGCACCGAAGAGGGAGTGCTCGAGAAGAAGGAAAACCGCATGATTCAGAACCTGTTGAAGCTCGACAGCGTGGCGGCTCACGAAATCATGACCCCCAGTGTGGTGGTGGCGATGGCCGAGGAAGAGATGACCCTTCGTGAGTTCTATCATGACGAAGAGTACAAGAATTTCTCCCGCATTCCCGTCTATAAGGGCGAGGAGAGCGACTACATCACGGGTTATGTGCTTCGTCAGGAGATTTTGGAGCGTTTGGCCGAAGACAAGTTTGAGACCCGTTTGGGCGAGTTGGCTCGTCCCATCCTTTCCTTCTCCGAGGACGAGGATGTCTCCACCATTTGGGAGAAGTTGCTCGAGAAGAAGGAGCACATCTCCATCATCATCGACGAGTACGGCACCTTGCGAGGCATCGTCACCCTCGAAGACGTCATCGAGACCATGTTAGGTTTTGAGATTGTCGATGAGAAGGACGAGGTGGTGGATATGCAGGAGCTTGCCAAAGCACAATGGAAGCAGATGCAGAAAGAGCAACATAAATAACGGTGTTGCTCTTTCTTTTTTCACTTGAAAATTCATTTCCCGACGTTCGGGAAGCCGTTAATAGAAATAGATGTCCTCAATCACTTGGGCACCGACATGTTCGTTTAGTTTGCGAGCCAGCCGTCTATGTTCCATCATGAGGTTTTGCTTGATGGCGGGCGAGGTGATTTGGACGTGGAGGGTCTGGTTCTTGATGAAGATGTTGGCGGTGTAGCTCTTGATGAGTGGCCCCATGACGATAGGCCATGCCTGAATGAGGCGGTATTGATTGTAAGGTGTCTCAATGCCGTTCAGTCGCATGAATTGCTGGATGGCTGTGCCAATCTGCTCGGTGTTGCATTTTCTCATAGAATGTTTCCTCCTTCCACTTGGAAAATCTTGTATTCCCCCTGTACTCGCTCCAGAATCTTGTCGAGGTGCTCGCGGTTGGTGTCGGTGATGAATATCTGTCCGAAAGCATCGCTGGCCACCAGGTTGACAATCTGCTCCACACGTTGGGCGTCGAGTTTGTCGAAGATGTCGTCGAGCAAGAGTAGGGGAGTGGTTTTGCTTCCCGTCCGCTTGAGGAAGTCGAATTGGGCGAGCTTCAGCGAGATGATGTAGGTCTTGTTCTGCCCCTGCGAACCTTCCCTTTTGATGGGAAAGCCTCCGAGTGACATTTCCAGCTCGTCCTTGTGGATGCCATGAAGTGAGTAGCCCATGATGCGGTCTTTCTGACGGTCACGCTGGATGATGTCGAGCAAGTTTCCGCGCTGACCATGACTCGTGTACTGAAGCGACACCTCCTCGTCGCCACCAGAGATGAGGCTGTAGAAGTGCTGGAACACGGGGGTAAACTCCTCGATGAAAGCCTGCCGCTTCCGATAGATGCGCTCGCCGTTCTCCGCCATCATCTCCTCAAACACCGCCATGATCTCCTCGTTCGGCTCCTCCTCCGCCTTCAGCAGGGCGTTGCGCTGTTGGAGCGCCTTGTTGTAGGCCGTCAGGGCGGTCATGTACTCCGAGTCATACTGCGAGATGACGATGTCCATCAGCCTCCGGCGCTCGTCGCTGCCTCCCGATATGAGGGTCGAGTCGTTGGGTGAGGCGATGATGATGGGCAACAGCCCAATGTGGTCAGCGAGCCGCTGATACTCCTTCTTGTTCCGCTTCACGTGCTTCTTCTGGTGCATCTTCATGCCGATGGAGATTTCCTCCTCCGTGCCGTTCAGGTCGTAGATGCCCTGCACCATCATCATCTCCTCCCCGTGCCGTATGTTCATCGAGTCGATGGAATTCGCCATGCTCTTCGTCAGGGAGAGGAAGTAGATGGCATCCAGCACATTCGTCTTCCCCTCGCCGTTGTGTCCGACGAAGCAGTTGATTTTCGGCGAGAATTCCAGTTCCGCCTCCGCTATGTTGCGATAGTTCAATATGGTGAGCCGTTTCAGAATCATGGTGCAAAGTTACGACAAATTCTCCGAACGAAGGAAAGAAATTCGAATAATTGGAATGGTTTTACCCAAAAAACTACCCGATTTCTTTTTTCATTGATAAGAAATGCTTACCTTTGCCACCGAAACAAAAACAATCTGTAAACAACAATATCAATTAACAAGCATAATGAAGCAACCATGAACAAGAACGAGAAATTTGTCATTACAATCAATCGCGAGTTGGGAAGCGGTGGTCGCACCATCGGCCGCAAGTTGGCCGAGCGACTGGGTGTCGAGTTCTTTGACAAGGCCCTCATCCGGGCGATGGAGGAGAAGTACAACCTCACCGCCGATGAAATTGAAAAGCTGAAAGGTCGCAAGACCCACTGGTGGGAAGACTTCACTCGGGTGAAACGTCCGGGCGAACACGACATCCGCCACTATGAGTCAAAGTTTGGCCTTATACCCGAAAAGCTGACCACCGAAAATGTGTTCAAGGCAGAGACGGAAATCCTGGAAGGCATTGCCGATGAAGAATCCTGCGTCGTGGCTGGTCGCTGTGGCTTCTTCGTGTTCCGCAACCATCCCAACCACCTGAGCATCCTCATCCAGGCCTCCATGCCATTCCGTGTGGATCGTGTTGTCCGTAAACAAGAAAAGACGGCAGCAGAAGCTCGCAAGCTCATCGACAAGGTTGACAAGATGCGCGAGAATTATGTGGCAAAATTCACCGGCACCTCGCGCTATGACACCCGCAACTACAACCTCGTCATTTCCGCCGACGGCAAGACCGAGGACGAGATTGTGGACACCATCATGAAGTACATCGGAGATTGATGTACGGAAATACTAAAATGATGGAAGACATATAGATATGAAGCACCCGTGTGACATTACGCCACACGGGTACTTTTTTTGTCGTTTCTCATACCGACCTCCACTCTACCCATACCTTAGCTCCGATCTTGCTCCGATGTTCCTCCCATTCTTGTCCGCTACTTGTTCGTTATATGCTCGGTACTTGTCCGGTCTTTTACCGAACATCTACCGGACAAGTACCGGACATCTACCGAACATAAATGGGAGGTAACCCCTCGCTGCATCCTTGTTACATTGGAGCTGCTTACTGGTTATATTGGAGATGTTCTATTGAAAGATATGAGATTGTCCGTACTTAAGCCTTGGCTTTCACTTTGCAAAGTTACAGAGAAATCCCTTATTTTGGCTGAAAAGGGAAGAAAATGTGGGGGTGAGGCGAAAAAAAATGGGGAAAGGTGGGGTTGTGTCGAAGAAAAAGCCTATCTTTGCACCATAAATCTCAAACAGGAGGGGTTTATGCGGTAGTGGCTCAGTTGGTAGAGCATTGGCTTCCCAAGCCGAGGGTCGCGGGTTCGAGTCCCGTCTACCGCTCAAAGAAGGGAATGGAAGGGGTTTCTATGCTTTTAATGACTTTAATCATCGTGGCTGTGTTGTTCATCGGTTTTGTGCTGATGAGCACAGAACAGATGCATCATATCAATCGCGCGACTGTGGCGATGGTGTGTGGTGTGGTGGCTTGGGTCATCTACCTGCTGAATGGCGAGGACTTCGTGATGCTGATGCACCAGGGGGACTATGAGGCGTTTTTGGCGGGTGGTGAGTCGTCGGTGGACAGCTTGAAGTATTTTGTGGCGGAGAAGGTTTTGGCGGGGTATGTGGCTGAGGCTTGTTCGGTGATTCTGTTCCTGATTGCGACGAACACGATTCTGGAGGTCTTGCACAACAACGGTGTGTTTGATGTGCTGATTGATTGGCTGAGGATGCGCAACAGTCGCAGGTTCCTGTGGGTGATTTCTTTGTTGACCTTTGCCATTTCGGCGAATGTGGACAACTTGACGACGGTGGTGCTGATGATGAGCATCATTTCGCAGATTGTGAGGAATCATCATCAGCGAGTGGTGTATGCTTGCACCATCATGGTGTCGGCTTGTCTGGGCGGATGCTTCACGGCGATTGGCGACATCACGTCGGTGATGCTGTGGGTGCGTGGGGCGATCACTCCTTCGGCTTATGCGGCGGGGCTGTTCTTGCCGGCTTTCGCGAGCCTGTGTGTGTTCAATCTGCTCATCGGCATGAAACTGCACGGACGTGTGGAGGTGTTCTCTGTGTTGTCGAGGTATGATGGTGACGACTCGTATCTGTCGGCTTGGCAGAAAGTGACGTTGCTGATTCTGGGCATCGCGGGCTTGTGGTTCATCCCTTCGTTCCACTACATCACGAAGTTGCCTCCGTTCTTGGGTTCGCTGTCGGTGTTGGCGCTGATATGGGCTGTGGAGGGGCTGTTCAACCTGGAGCGCGACGGCAATGTGATTCTTGTGCAACGGCATTATTTCCGCAATACGGAGTTCATCGGCATGCGCCTGATTCTGTACTTCATCGGCATATCGCTGGGTGTGGGTGCTTTTGCTGAGTGTGGTGCGCTGGACTTTGTGGGCAATTGGTTGGAGACACATATTAATAATGTATATATATATGGTGTGGGGCTGGGTGCGCTGTCGTCCATCATGGACAATGTGCCTCTGATGATGGCGGGTATGAATCTCTTCCATGTGGATTCGGTGGCTGGCTCGGAGTTTGCCCAGAACGGCATCTATTGGCAGTTGCTTTCGTTCTGCTGTGCATGTGGCGGAAGTCTGATGTTTGTAGGTTCGCTGGCTGGTCAGGCTGTGTTGGAGGTGGAGAACATCCGCTTTAGATGGTACATCCGCCACTATCTGTGGAGAGCGCTCGTCGCATGGCTCGTGGGTCTGCTGGTCTTCTGGCTTACACATTAGTGGAAGGGAATGGACGAGACTATACATTATTAAATATATAAGAAAACCTTCAAAAAAACTAAATTATGGGCAAGATTAACTGTATTGGCATTCTGACTTCGGGGGGTGACTCTCCTGGCATGAATGCGGCTATTCGTTCGGTGACGCGCTCGGCTATCTGCAAGGGCTTCACCGTGAAGGGTATCTATCGTGGATATGAGGGCCTGATGAATGATGAGAT
>CAJOGQ010000030.1:6669-47584 GCA_905234125.1 uncultured Bacteroidaceae bacterium
AACATCATTTCGCGTGGCGGCACCATCCTGAAGAGTGCCCGCAGCAAGGCTTTCATGACGCCCGAGGGTCGGAAGAAGGCATACGAGGTGATGCAGAAGGAGGGGATTGACGCGCTGGTAGTGATTGGCGGCAATGGTTCGCTGACGGGTGCCCATACTTTTGCGCAAGAATATAATGTGCCTTGCATCGGACTGCCTGGCACCATCGATAACGACCTCTCGGGCACAGACCTGACCATCGGATATGACACGACGCTGAACACGATTGTGGAGTGTGTGGACAAGATTCGCGATACGGCCAACTCGCACGAGCGCATCTTTTTTGTGGAGGTGATGGGTCGCGATGCTGGTTTCCTGGCACAGAACAGCGCGATTGCCAGCGGTGCTGAGGCTGCCATCATTCCGGAGGACAGCACAGATGCCGACCAGCTGGAGCACTTCATCGGTAGAGGCATCCGCAAGAGCAAGAACTCCAGCATCGTGATTGTGAGCGAGAGTCCGAAGTGTGGCGCGATGTTCTATGCCGACCGTGTGAAGAAGGAGTACCCTCAGTATGATGTGCGTGTGTCCATCCTTGGGCACCTGCAACGTGGCGGTTCTCCCTCAGCCCGCGACCGCATTTTGGCCAGCCGATTGGGTGCAGGCGTCATCGATGCCATCCTCGACGGTCAGCGCAACGTGATGATTGGCATCCGCAACGATCAGGTGGTGTACGTCCCCTTCTCTGATGCTGTGCGTCCTGACAAGGGAATGAACAAGAGCCTGATTAAAGTGCTGGATGAATTGTCCATCTGATCTGTCAACTGTCAACTCTCAACTGTCAACTGTCCATGAACGACCTGCTGACCATATTGGGGCCGACGGCCTGTGGCAAGACGACCTTCGCTACACATCTGGCCTACGACTTGGACGGGGAGATTATCAGCGCGGATAGTCGGCAGGTGTATCGGGGTATGGACATCGGGACGGGAAAGGACTTGGCTGATTATCATGTGAAGGGGAAGGACATCCCTTACCATCTGATAGACATTGCGGAGGCTGGCACGAGATATAATGTGTATGAGTGGCAACGGGATTTCCTGAATGCCTACGAAGACATCACGAAGAGAGAGAAGACCCCGATACTCTGTGGAGGAACGGGCATGTATATCGAAAGCGTCATCAAGGGATATGAGTTCGATGGGCGAACCTTCCCAGCGTTCAATTCGCTGATTATTGGTCTGGAGATTAGCCGTGACCTCCGTCGGGAGAGAATCAGCCAGCGGCTGAGAGCCCGTTTAGACGAGGGAATGGTGGACGAAATCAGAGGACTGATCGATAGGGGAGTGTCAACGGAACGCTTGATTCGATATGGGTTGGAGTACAAGTTCGTCACGCTCTATCTGTTGGGCAAGTTGCAGTACGACGAAATGGTTTCCCTGTTGGAGATTGCCATCCATCAGTTTGCCAAGCGTCAGATGACGTGGTTCCGCGGAATGGAAGAGCGTCGTGGCATCAAAATCCATTGGCTCAGCATCGAACTGCCGATGGAGGAACGTATTGAAAAAGTGAAAGAGTTATGGCAGAAGCAAATCGCATAGGAGTTGTATATAATCCACATTCAGGCTTCGACTATTCGCACAAGCGCTGGAAGCGCATCCGTGAGTATATGGAGCAGAAGGGGGTGCCGTATGACTTTTTGCAGTCGGAAACTCCCGAATCGGTGGAGCGTCTGACGAAGATGATGTGCGAAAACGGCTACCATACCATCGTGGTGGTGGGTGGCGATGGTTCGCTCAACCGTGCTGTCAATGCCATTATGGAGAGCCGTGAGATTTTGCCCGACGACTTCGCCTTCTCCGTCATCCCCAATGGTTCGGGCAATGACTTCGCCCGCTTCTGGGGTGTTGCCCTGAGCGACTACAAGATGGCGATTGATGGCATTATTGCTCATCAGACCCGAAGGATTGACGTGGGTTGTTGCACCTATCAGGACGATAACATCCCCCAACGGCGATACTTCTTGAATTGCATCAACATCGGACTGGGCGCACGTCTGGTCAAGACAATGATTGATGCCACCCACATTCTGGGTTCCAGCAAGATTTCACTCATCTGGTCTTTTATTGTCCGCATTTTCGAACGCAAGCAGTTCAATATTGCGCTGAAGATTGAGACGGAGGATGTGGCCGACAAGTTTATGTCTGTCTGCATCGGCAACTGTCATGGTTATGGGCAGACTCCCAACTCTGTTCCTTATAATGGGCTGTTGGACGTGTCTGTCATCACGCGTCCTGAATGGTGGCAGCTGTTCGAAGGATTCTGGCTGTTGGGCAAAGGACGATTCCTTAATTATAAGAATGTGCATCCTTATCGTGCCCGTCAGATTCATGTGACTGAGGTGGACAAGGCGTTGGTGTCGTTGGATGGTGTGGTGTTGCAGTCAAAGCATCCCACTCCGATGCGCATCAACATTCAGCAGGATGCCCTCAATTTTATTGTGCCCGCGATTCCTGATTGAAGCCCTCAACTGTCAACTCTCAACTGTCAACTCTCCTCACCCCAATTTATTGATTCTTTCCAGCATCTCGTTGTCGATGATCTTGATTTTCTTGCCATCGATAGCGATGATTTTTTCTTGCGCAAACGAGGAGAGCGTGCGGATGGCATTTGAGGTGGTCATGTTCGACATGTTGGCGAGGTCTTCACGAGAAAGGTAGATGGAAAGTGTCGCACCATCCTCTTCCAGTCCATAGTTGTCGCGAAGGAACAAAAGCGACTCAGCCAGACGACCACGAATGTGCTTTTGGGTGAGATTCACCGTCCGCTGGTCAGAGTTGCCCACTTCGACGGCCAAAAGTCGGATGAAGAACATGGCTAACTGGTTGTTCTCCATCATCCATTTCTCTATCAGCTCGACGGGGATGAGACCAATGGTGCTATATTCGAAAGCGGAAGCTGTCGTGGCGTAATTCTGGTTGGCAAAGTAAGCACGAAAACCGAAATACTCGACGGGTTTGATGACACGGATAATCTGTGTGCGTCCGCTGATGCCTCCCTTGTGGATTTTGATTTTTCCGCTGACGAGGCAATGCAACATTTGTGGCACATCCCCCTCTTGGTAGAGCACCTCATTCTTTTTGAAATGTTGTATGGATATGTTGTCTTTCAGTTCCTCCTGTTGCTCCTCTGAAAGTAATTGCATGATACTTTGAAGGCTGTTGATTGTGTCTGCCAAAAGCGTTGAATCTTTCTTTCTCATTGCCCAATTTAATTTTGCGGTGCAAAGTTACATACATCTTACAAACTGACAAAATATTCCCTCGATTTTCTGCTATTTAGCATGTTTTTGTCCCTTTTTTTGAGAGAAAGTGATTTTTTTTTGAAAAAAATCCAAGAAACTTTGTTCACTCGAAAAATAATCCCTAAATTTGAAACGAAAACTAACAATTTATCTAAAGCAATCTACAATACCTTAACTTACAGATATGAGTTATTTACGTTTTGATAAGGCTCAAATGACCAATCTGCAGGAGTCACTTCCAAAGGAAATTCTGCGGACAAACAGGTCGGGTGCGTATTCATGTTCATCCATCGTTGACTGTAATACGCGTAAATATCATGGTTTGTTGGTTGTTCCTGTTCCCGAGTTGGGCGATGAGAACCACGTCTTGCTTTCCTCGCTGGATGAAACCGTCATTCAGCATGGTGCGCAATTCAATCTCGGACTCCACAAGTATTCGGGTAATGTGTACAGTCCTAACGGGCACAAGTACATTCGCTCGTGTGAATGGGATAGACTTCCAACCACCATCTACCGTGTGGGTGGTGTCATCTTGAAGAAGGAGAAGGTTTTTCAGCATTTTGAGAACCGCATCCTGATTCGCTACACCTTGCTCGATGCACATTCGGCGACAACCCTCCGTCTGCGTCCATTCCTGGCATTCCGCAGCGTGGAGGAGTGTACGCATGAGAACGGAAAAGCCAGCAGGCAGTATGATGTGATAGACAACGGTATCAAGACCCGTCTCTATCCAGGTTATCCAGAACTGATGATGCAGCTCAACAAGAAGAATGACTTCGTGTTTGAGCCCAACTGGTATCGGGGCATCGAATACCAGAAGGAGCAGGAGCTGGGTTACGACTACAAAGAAGACCTCTACGTGCCAGGCTACTTCGAGTTCAACATCAAGAAGGGCGAGAGCGTTGTCTTCTCTGCTGGAGTCAGCGAGCTGAAGACCAGTCAGTTGAAGAAGATTTTCGACCACGAGGTTGAAGTGCATGTTCCTCGCATCAACTTCCAGTCTTGTTTGGTGAACGCAGCACATCAGTTCCACTATGAGCGTGATGGCGAGACCTACATCATTGCGGGTTATCCTTGGTTCAAATGCCGTGCGCGTGACATGTTCGTCTCTCTGCCAGGCTTGACCCTTGCCATCGACGAGGTGGAATACTTCGAGAAGACCATGAAGACTGCTGAGAAAGCTTTGAAAGACTTCATGGATGGCAAGGAATCGAAGATTAAGATGTATGAGATTGAAAAACCCGATGTGTTGCTGTGGGCTGTTTGGTGCATCCAGCAATACGCACGTCTGGTCAAAGTCGATTCAGCCCGTGAACGCTATGGCAAGCTGGTTCAGCAGATGGTTGACTTCGTCCGCGAAGGCAAGCATCCCAATCTTGTGTTGCATGAGAACGGCCTTCTCTTCACCGATGGCCGCGAGCATGCTGTCACCTGGATGAATTCAGAAATCAATGGCACTCCTGTGGTGCCTCGTTCGGGCTATGTGGTGGAAATCAATGCCCTATGGTACAATGCTTTGCTCTTCAATGCTGAACTGTTGGTGAATGCAGGTCGTGCAGGTGAGGCTGAAGCATACACTAAACTGGCAGAAGTTACGGGACGTTCCTTCAAGGAAACCTTCCTCAACGAACATGGCTATCTGCTCGACTATGTGGACGAGGGCTACATTTCTTGGTCTGTGCGTCCGAACATGCTGATAGCCTCTTCGCTTGAGTACAGCCCTCTCACCACGCCAGAGTGCAAGAAAATCTTTGATATTTGCACCAAAGAGCTGCTCACTCCTAAGGGTATGCGTTCCCTCTCGCCCAAGTCGGGAGGTTACAACCCCATCTATGCCGGAGGTCAGATGCAACGCGATGCCGCCTATCATCAGGGCACCGTATGGCCTTGGCTCTCAGGATTCTATCTCGAAACCTGCCTCAAGATTTACAAGCGTAGCGGACTCTCTTGGGTGGATCGTTGCTTCTTAGGTTTCGAAGAGGAAATGTTCTATCATTGCATCGGCACCTTGCCGGAACTCTTCGATGGCAACCCGCCATTCAGCGGACGAGGCGCATTGTCCTTTGCCATGAATGTGGCGGCAGTTTTGCGTGTGAATAAGGTTCTTTCTAAATTCTATAACTATTAAAGAAGGAGGACAAAGGAAATGAAAGTTTTAATGTTTGGTTGGGAATTCCCTCCTAAGATTTACGGCGGACTTGCAGTTGCTTCCTATGGCATCACGAAAGGAATGGTTGAAGGTCAGCCTGATGCTGAAATCACCTTTTGCCTCCCTAAGCCATGTGGAGAAGAAGAGCAGTTCCTTCGCATCATTGGCATGAATCAGGTGCCCATCGTCTATCGTGGACACGACTACGACTATGTGAAGAGTCGTATCCCCAGCTACATGACTCCTGAGCAGTATTACAACTTCCGCGACCACATCTATGCAGACTTCTCCTACATGAATGTCAATGACATGGGTTGCATGGAGTTTGCTGGTGGTTATCCTGGCAATCTGCATGACGAAATCAACAATTTCTCCATCATCGCCGGTGTGGTGGCTCGTTCGGAGCAGTTCGACATCATTCATGCTCACGACTGGCTCACTTATCCTGCAGGTGTGCATGCCAAGATGGTCAGTGGAAAACCCCTCTGCATCCACGTACATGCAACAGACTTCGACCGTTCCCGTGGTAAGGTCAATCCCACCGTCTATTCAATGGAAAAGAATGGTATGGATCATGCCGACTGCATCATGTGCGTGTCTGAGTTGACCCGTCAGACGGTTATTCGTGAATATCACCAAGACCCACGCAAGTGCTTCGCTATACATAATGCGGTTTATCCATTGCCACAGGAATACCTCGATATTCCACGCGTGGATCATGGCAAGGAAAAGGTCGTCACCTTCCTCGGACGTATCACTATGCAGAAAGGTCCCGAATACTTCATCGAGGCGGCGGATCTTGTGTGCAAGCGTTCCAAGAACATCCGCTTCTGCTTTGCAGGTTCAGGCGACAAATACTGGGAGATGGTTGACTTGGCGGCAGCCAAAGGCATAGCCGATCGTGTACACTTCCCGGGCTTCCTGCGAGGCAAGCAAGTGTATGAGTGCTACAAGGCCAGCGACGTGTTTGTGATGCCATCTGTGTCAGAACCCTTCGGCATTGCGCCCCTTGAGGCCATGCAATGTGGCACACCCTCCATCATCTCCAAGCAGTCAGGCTGTGGCGAAATTCTCGATAAGGTCATCAAGGTGGACTATTGGGACATCAACGCGATGGCAGATGCTATCTACTCCCTCTGCACCAACGAAGGCCTCCACACTTATCTGCGCGACGAGGGTCTCAAGGAAGTGGCTGAAATCACCTGGGTGAAAGTAGGTCACCGCATCCGTAAACTCTATGACGAGTGCATCTACAACGGAGGATTTATACATTAATTGACGAATATAATAAATAGTAAATAGGATCATGAAAAAGATTTGTCTTTATTTTGAGATACACCAAATCGTCCATCTCAAGCGCTACCGTTTTTTTGACATCGGTCGCGACCATTATTACTACGACGACTACGAGAACGAGCGTTCTATCAATTACATCGCCGAACGTAGTTATGTGCCTGCCCTTCAGACGCTTATCCAGATGTGTAAGGATCATCCTGAATTTAGGGTTGCCTTCTCCCTCTCGGGTGTAGGTCTGGAACAGCTTGAGTTCCATGCACCACAGGTCATTGACCTCCTCCACGAGATCAATGCCACAGGACAGGTAGAGTTCCTTTGTGAGCCTTACAGCCACGGATTGGCCTCCCTCGCCAACGAGGAGAGTTTTGCCGCTGAAGTGAAGCGCATGAGCGACCGCATTAAGGAACTCTTCGGCAAACGTCCAAAGGTGTTCCGCAACTCTTCTCTCATCTACAACGATGACATCGGCGCACAGGTAGCAGGCATGGGCTTCAAGGGTATGATTACAGAAGGTGCCAAGCAGGTGCTCGGCTGGAAGTCGCCACACTACATCTATCATTGTGCTTCAGACCCTCGTCTCAAACTCCTTCTGCGTGACATCAGTCTCTCAGAGGACATCACCGAACGTTTCACATCTCATCCGATTATGGCTGACCAGTGGATTGACTGGGTGGCTTCTACACCAGAGGGTGAGAATTTCATCAACATCTTCGGCGAGCTCGTCACTTTTGGCATTTTCCATCCCATTCAGAGTGGCATCCTCGAATTCCTCAAGGCCATCCCTGTGCTTGCCAAGCAGCGTGGCATCGGATTCGCATTGCCATCCGACTTCTGCGAGGAGAAGAGCGTAGGTGCCATCGAAGTGCCCTACAACATCTCGTGGGTGGACGAGGAACGCGATACCTCTTGCTGGCTCGGTAATGTCATGCAACGTGAAGCCTTCCAGAAGCTATATAGTGTCGCAGACCGCGTCCGTGTGTGTGGCGACCGTCGTCTTCAGATGGACTGGGATTCCCTCCAAGCATCCAACAACTTCCGCTTCATGACAACGAAGCCCGGTTATCAGTACAGGGGAATCTATGACAGCCCATACGATGCTTTCACCAATTACATGAACATCCTCGGCGATTTCATCTCGCGTGTCAATAACCTTTACGGAGGTGCTGACAACGAAGAGATTGACGGTCTCATCACCATGATCAAGAATCAGGGCGACGAACTGGCTGCCAAGGACAAGGAGATAGAGCGTCTGCGAAAGAAACTGGAGAAGTTCAACCCTACGGAGTTGGAAGAGAAGAAGCCTGCCAAGAAAGCTACAGCACCTAAGAAAGCTCCAGCCCCCAAGAAGGTTACTGCTCCTAAGGAGGCTGTCAAGGCTGAGCCTGCTCCTAAGGAAGAACCTAAGGCAGAACCATCTCCAAAGGAAGAGGCCAAGAAAGCGCCAGCCAAGAAAGCAACAACTTCTAAAAAGAAATAATACGGTATTTGACGTTGCCATAAGGCATAAATTTAAGTTAGTAAAAGGGGAGAAGGCTGCAGTGATTGCACCCTTCTTTTTCCATACTCCTACAAACAACAACAAATCATAATGAAAACTAAAAAGATTTTGATGATGATGGCAATAGCTGCATCGATGACGGCTTGCAACCAGCAGACAGCGGGTATCAAGCTGGAGAACATGGACATGACTGCGAAGCCCGGAACGGACTTCTACCAGTATGCATGTGGCGGATGGATGAAGAATAATCCGCTGAAACCTGAGTATTCAAGCTATGGTTCGTTCGACGTGGTGGCGGAAGAGAACCAGAAGCGTATTCGCGAATTGATTGAGGGCTTGGCTTCCCAACCTCAGGAGAAGGGCTCCTTGGGTCAGAAGATAGGCGACTTGTATGCACTCCGTATGGACTCCGTGCGTCAGAACAAGGAGGGCGTGAAGCCGGTAATGGCTGATTTGGAGCGCGTAGCGAAGGTCTCGACAACTGAAGAACTCATTGCCTTAGTGAATCAGATGAACACAGAAGGTGTTGTGTTTGGCGAGTTGTGGGGTTCATACGTAGGTGCCGACATGATGGAGTCAACGCAGAACTTGTTGGAAATTTCGCAGGGTGGCTACTCGATTGAACGCGACTACTATGTGAAGGATGACGAGGCGAACAAGAAGATTCTGGAGGCGTATAAGAAGCACATAGTGAAGATGTTCCAATTGGTAGGTGAAACACCAGAGTCGGCGCAGAAGAAGATGGAGAATGTCTTGCAGTTGGAGATGCGAATGGCGAAGGCTGGTCGTGATAATGTGGCGTTGCGCGACCCGGCATCGAACTATAACAAGATGTCGTTTGCGGAGTTTCTGAAGGATTATAAGGGCTTCGATTGGAAGACTTATTTCGACGTGCAGGGTCTCACCGACATCGACTCACTCTCGGTGGGTCAGCCGGAAGCTGTGAAGGAAGCCCTTGCCGTGCTAAAGGATACGCCAGTAGAGGTGCTGAAGGATTTCTTGCAGTGGCAGATACTGGATTCGGCTGGTGGCATCCTTGGTGATAAAGTGTATGAGGAGGTTTTCGACTTTGAAGGACGCATTATGACGGGTGCCAAAGAACCTCATCCTCGCTGGAAGCGTAGTGTGAATGCAGTGAACGGCATCTTGGGCGAGGCGGTTGGCCAGATGTATGTGGAGAAGTATTTTCCACCAGCTAACAAGGCACGCATGGAGGAACTCATTAAGAACCTGCAAATTGCCCTCGGTGAACGCATCGATGCACAGGACTGGATGAGCCCAGCCACCAAGGCTGCTGCTCATGAGAAGCTGGACGCTTTCTATGTGAAGGTGGGCTATCCGAACAAGTGGCGCGACTACTCGAAAATGGACATTGATCCTCAGAAGTCGCTTTATGAGAACATGAAGGAGGTGGTGAAGTGGGCGCATGCCGACATGTTGGAGCGCAAGTGGAAGAAGCCTGTAGATAGGGATGAGTGGTACATGAATCCGCAGACGGTGAATGCCTACTACAATCCTACCACCAACGAAATCTGCTTCCCTGCTGGCATCCTGCAATATCCATTCTTCGACATGGAGGCTGATGATGCTTTCAACTACGGAGCAATCGGTGTGGTGATTGGCCATGAGATGTCGCATGGCTTTGATGACCAGGGACGTCAGTTTGACAAAGATGGAAACTTCCGCGACTGGTGGGCTGAGGGTGACGGCGACAAATACAACGAACGTGCGCAGGTCATCAAGGATTTCTTCTCAGCCATCAAGGTGTTGCCTGATCTCAATGCCAACGGCGACCTTTGCTGTGGTGAGAACTTGGGTGACCATGGCGGTTTGAAGTTTGCTTACACCGCTTTCAAGAATGCGACCAAAGATAATCCTCTGCCTGTGAAGGACGGCTTCACACCTGAACAGCGTTTCTTCTTGGCTTATGCAGGTGTGTGGGCTGGCAATATCACAGAGGAGGCCATCCGCAATCTGACCACCAGCGATCCTCATTCATTGGGCAGGTGGCGTGTGAATGGTGCTCTTCCATTGATTGATGCCTGGTACGACGCCTTTGGCATCACAGAGAATGACCCACTTTTTGTGCCGAAAGAGAAGCGTGTGAAGATTTGGTAAGAAGTAAGAGACAAAAATTGTAAATTGAAACCCCGAATGAGCGAATCATTCGGGGTTTTTCATGTTTTTTAATTTTTTTTGAGGAAAAATGAGAAAAAAGTGCAACTTTGTGAACAAAATAAAGAAAAAGTTTGTACCTTTGGGACACTAATCACAATTACTTATAGCAAACCTATCGATGAAGACTATGTTTATGAAAAAGATTTTCTTATTGGGACTGATGTTGGCATCCAGCATCGGTTTGAGCGCACAGGATTTGAATGTGTGCACCAAGGCTTTTGGCGAGTATGGCGAAGTCACAGTGATTAAGCCAACCATTGCCAACCTGCTTACGTTGCTCTCAATGAGCAGTGACGAGTTTGAGGCCGCCATGCGCAAGAATAAGTATGACGGACGTAAAATGAGCGATGAGTACTTAGCTTATTGGAATGGCAGTAATGACAATTTTGCCTATGCCAAAGCTGTGAACGCTTTCCTCTACAACACGAAGAAGAAGGAGGTTCACTTCTCGGTGAGCAACGAGATGGTCTATCCGCAAGGCTCGATCATGGCGCTCTACGATGCCCTGAAGCCTTACTACAAGGAGACCTTGCCTGGCGATGGTGGTAGAATGGGAAATGCTCCTGGGCCTCGACCCGGTGGTGCCCGTTTGGGTGGCCGTCCTGGTGACAATGCCCGTCCAAACGGCAATGCTCAATCTGGTGACAATGCTCAATCAGGCGACAACGCTCAATCAAGCGATAATGCTCAGCCCGGTAATCAGGCTCAGCTAGAGGCAGGTGCTCGACCAGAAGGCGGATTCCGTCCTGGTGATGGTCCTGGCCGTCGTGGCAGAAGAGGTTTTGGAGGCTTCGGAGGTCGTAGTCGTACCGATGTCTATGAGGTGAAGAATGACAGTGGCACCTACATCTTCTCTATTGGCGCATTCCCCCGATTCTTCTATGTAGTAGTAAGCAAGGAAGATTAATAATAAGTGAAAAGAGAAAAGTGAAGAGTGAAAAATCTAAGTTTCCACCATCCGGATGGCAAGTAATTTAGATTTTTCACTCTTCACTATTAATTCTGAACTCTTATCCTTTAATGACGTTCGTCCCTAACGCAAAGGCCTTTTCCATATTGCCCGTTGTGCTGAAGACATCGGCCTTGGCTGAGATATTGTCAAGGAAGTTGAGGAGTTGAGCCTCGGGGATGCAGGGGAGGACGGGACTGCCAAACTCCAGCTGTCCATGGTGAGCCAGCACGCAGTGAACGATGAAATTGATTTCGCGCTTGTCGGCATCGGTCAGTTTCTCGTGGGCTTGGGTGTAGAGGTCACGCAGGAGGTTGTTCAGGTAGTTGGCAGACATGTAAATGTGTCCTAACAGATAGCCGTTCTCCAACTTTTCTCCTTCGATATTATATTCGCAGAGTTTGCCCCAGTCGTGAAAGAGGATACTGACGATGATGCGCTCTACCTTGATGTCGTCGGGGTAGGGATAGACGGGGTAGATGCCCTCGAGCAGATGGAGCATCTGATAGGTGTGGTTCAGCAATCCGCCAGGGAAGGCGTGGTGTACGCTGGTGGCAGCGGGATACTTGCTGTATTGCGGAAAGAGGATGTCGGCCTGTTCACGGATGAAGCCGATGAGCGTCTCGTCCTTGCAGAAGGTGAGAACCTGTTCGAGGCATCTGTCCCACTCCTCACGTTTGATAGGTCGTGGAACGAGATGGTAGAGGGGATGTCCTTCGGTCGGGAATGTGCCTGGAATCATGTCCATGTTGGTGGCCGATTTCTTGCCCTGATTGTCTCGAATGTTGAGGAAACGAACCAGCTGTCCCACCTTGGGACCAGACAATTTTGTGACATCGAAGACGCAGATGTTCTCGTTGCCTTCGAGGTTGGCCACTTTCAGGTTGATGTACGGCGAGTTGTTGCGAGCCACTGCATCTTGGCGGCTCAGTACGATATATTCTTTCTGCATATTTTATAGATGTGTATTCGAAGAATCATTTCTTAATTTTCAGCACAGGCATGATGTTGTTAGTCTTCTCGGGCAGGGTGACGATGAGGGCTTCTTTGGTGCGCTCGAACTTCACTTTGCCATAGCCGAGGAGCTCGACGGATTTAATGGGGATGGGGTAGAGGTCGGAACCATCGGCGAGGGATTTGATTTTCATCGTGTGGTTCTCTGGCCATGCGAGGGCGGTGGCGTAGAGTGCACCTTCGGTTTTTCCAGAGGCTGGGCCTTGGGTGAAGCGGATTTCGTCACTGCCGGCTTTGGTGTATTGTCCGTCGTTGAAACCCTGTGCATTGATCTTCACGTCGGCGTTGGCGATAGGACCTTCGCCGAAGATTTTCCATGGACGGGTCTTGACGATGCTTTCGCTGTTCACCTTCATCCATGCGCCGAACTCCTTCATGATGGCGAGCTCTTTCTCGTCGGGCGTTCCATCGGCACGGAGTGGAACAGAGAGGAGCATGTTGCCGTTTTTACTGACGATGTCAACCAAGAGCTTGGCTACGGTGTGGGCGCTCTTGTAGTGGTTGCGCTCATAGGTGCCGGTGTTGTAGTGCCAGTCGCCGATGCAGTTGCAACACTGCCAGGGACGGTCCATGATTTGGTTGGGGGCCCCACGTTCCACGTCCCATACGAGGGCGTCTTTCATGTTGTCCTCCAGAATCTTTCCGAACACGACAGCCTGGTTCTTGCCCTTGTGGGTGGCGGCGCTGTGGTTGTACATGTGGGCGGTGATCTTCATGCCCGCATCGCTGACGGGGTAGAAGGGAAGGACGGTCACGTCGAAGTAGATGAGGTCGGGGTTGTAACGGTTGATGGCATCGAGCGTACGGTTGTAGAAGTTGGTGATGTACTCCTGCGTGGGGATGTTGGCACCGCCTTCCCAACCCCACTGGCGATGGATGGCGCCATTGTCCCAGGTGTTGTCGCTGAAGTCGTGATCCTGTGCATAGAGTTTCTGAGGGTCGAGTCCCTTCCACCATTTCTCTGTTCCGTCGGCGTTGGGCTTGTAGCCGTCCTCCTTGGTGAGCCAGCCGTCGTACTTCACACCACGCTTGTCGCCCTTCATGTCGAAACGGCGTGAAGGCTCATACCATGTCCAGGCATGGTCAGCGTGGAAGGAGATGCCGAAGGGGAGACCCGCTTTCTTGGCAGCTTTGGACCATCCGTCGAGGATGTCCTTGTGTGGACCGATGTTTTGTGAGTTCCATTCTTGATACTTCGAATCCCAGAGGTCGAAGTTGTCGTGGTGGTTGCCAAGGGCGAAGAAATATTGTGCGCCACATTCTTCTTTGTAGAAGCGGACAAGCTCCTCGGGCGTCCAGTTCTCGGCCTTGAAGAGGGGCAGGATGTCCTTGAAGCCCACTTCCGATGGATGTCCGTAGTGGTCGCGATGGTAGTTGTACTTGTAGTTGCCTTCCATGTACATTTCACGGGCCATCCAGTCACCGGAACCTTCCACGCATTGAGGTCCCCAGTGTGCCCAGATGCCGAATTTGGCATCGCGGAACCATTCTGGCACTTGGTAGGTGCGGAGTGATTCCCAGTCGGGAGTGAACTGTCCCGTGGCCATAGGTTCATCGGCTTCTGATACGGGCACTTTGTAGGTTTGTGCAGATGCCGTCGTTGCCATCAGCAAGAGGCCTGCGAGGGTGAGGTGTCTGATTGTCATAGTGTTGAGTTTTTAGGGGTGATAGGGTGGTGAGGAAATTGTCACTTGCCAATGTTCAGTATAGGTGGAACATGCGTTCCATCATCTGCCATTTCTCGTCGCTTCGTGCTTCGGCACTGCATCCCTGGAAACGAGCCACGAAGGCTTCCCACTCCGCCTGGCGGGGCAGGGTGGCGAGCCGGTTCATGGCCTCCTTCCAGTTGAAGTCCTCGGGGGCCTCGACAATCATCACGAGGCGGGTGCCGAGGATGTAGAGTTCCATCTCCAGGATGCCCACCTCCTTGATGCCGTCGCGGATTTCCTTCCAGTGATGCTCCTCCGAGTGCCACTTGCGGTATTCGCGGATAAGGTCAGGGTCGTCGCGCAGTTCCAGAGTCTGCACATAGCGCTTCGTCCTGCATCCGAAATCCTTTTGAATATAGCCAGTCATTATTCTTTCGTTATCACGTTCTTACGACACGTTTCAGAATTTCACTAAGATTCTGAACACTTTGCCTGGGTTTTTGCTCCACCACTGCATGGTCTCCAGAGCCTCTTCGGGCTTGATGACCTTGGTGATGAGCTGGTCGATGGGGGCGGTGCCACGTTCCAGATAGCGGATGACGGCAAGGAAGTCCATCGGGGTGGCGTTGCGCGAGCCGCGGATGTCGAGTTCCTTCTGCACGAAGAGCTTCGTCTGGAAGGTGACGTCCTGCTTGGCATAGCCGATGCAGGCCACACGCCCCGTGAAGGCGACTTCGTTCACAGCCATCTGATAGGTGAATGGATTGCCGACAGCCTCGATGATGACATCGGGAGCGAATCCGCCAGTGATGTCGGACAGGCGCTGATGCACGTCCTCTGTCTTCGTGTTGATGGCGTAAGTGGCGCCCATCTGCTTGGCGAGGTTTAATTTCTCGTCGTCGAGGTCGGCGGCGATGACGGTGGCGCCACGGGTGACAGCACGGACGATCGCTCCCATACCCACCATGCCACAGCCGATGACCATCACCACGTCCACGTCCGTCACTTGAGCACGGCTTACGGCGTGGAAGCCTACCGACATCGGTTCGATGAGGGCGCTGGTCTTAGCCGAGAGGGTTCCGGCGGGGATGACCTTCGTCCAGGGCAGGACGATGTATTCCTTCATGGCGCCGTTTCTCTGCACGCCGAGGGTTTCGTTGTGCTGACAGGCGTTCACACGGCCGTTTCGGCACGATGCGCACTTGCCACAGTTGGTGTAGGGGTTGCAGGTCACGACCATGCCCACCTTCAGGGTGTCGGGCACGTCTTCGCCCACGGCCTCGATGGTGGCGCCCACCTCATGTCCGGGGATGACGGGGTTCAGCGCCATGGTGTTCCTGCCGAGGAACGTGTTCAGGTCGGAGCCGCAGAAGCCCACGTACTCCAGTTTCAGGAGCACCTCGCCAGCCTTCAGTGCCTGGGGCTTCTCCTGCTCAATGATGTTCAACTCTTGTGAGTGTGTGATTTGGATTGCTTTCATCTTCGTATGAAATTTATCGTTTGTTACTTATGTTTTTTTCGGCTTATCCCCTTATCCTCTCTTCATATAGGCTCTCCAGCCATACACGATGATGACGAGGAAGCAGATGAGGGGCAGGATGAACGACATGTTGACAGCGGGCATACCCCAGAGGGTGCCCATGTCGATAATTCGTCCCTGCATGGGGGGCATCAGCGCTCCGCCGACGATGGCCATCACGAGGAAGGCTGCTCCGAGGTGGGTGTCCTTCGTGTCAACGTTCTCGAGGGCGATGCCGTAAATGCTGGGGAACATGATGGACATGAAGAGGCTGATGGCCACGAGGCAGTAGAGTCCGCCCATGCCTTCGATGCTGATGGCGCCGAGGGTGCAGAGCGATGCGCCCACTCCGAAGATGGTCAGGAGCATGCGGGTGTTGACGTAGCGCATGATGAAGGTTCCGATGAAGCGTCCGCCGAGGTTGAGCGACATGGCAGCGATGTTGTAGAGCTGTGCCGTGGCCTTGTTAATGCCGAGGTGGTCGGCGTACTGGATGATGAAAGTCCAGCACATGATCTGGGCGGCCACATAGCATATCTGGGCGAAGACTCCCTCGCGGTAGATGGTGTTGTGCCAGAGGTTCGAGAGGGTTTCTTTCACGGTGTGGGTCTGTCCTGCAGCCTTCTGTTCCTCACTCTCCGTCTTTGGCATTTTGGTCAGGGCAATGATGGCGAGCACGGCGACGACGACGAGTCCGATGGCCACGTAGGGATTACGGATGACGGCGAGGTCGTGCAGTCGGATGTCAGCCTTCTCTGCCTCGGAGAGGAAGGGGAAGATGATCTGTCCAGCGGCGTCGCGTTTGTCAGATATCAGATGGGGCAACACGATGAATGATGCCACAGCCATGCCGCTGAGTGAGCCCACGGGGTTGAAGGCTTGCGCCAAGTTCAATCGGCGGGTCGAGGTCTCCTTGTCGCCGAGCGAGAGGATGAAGGGGTTGGCGGTCGTCTCGAGGAAGGCGAGCCCGAACGTCAGGATGTAGAGCGAGATGCAGAAGAAGGAGAACTCCTGCCACTCGGCTGCGGGGATGAAGAGGAAGGCGCCGACAGCGTAGAGCGTCAGTCCGAGCAGGATGCCGCTCTTGTAGGAATATCGGCGGATGAACAGCGCCGCGGGGATGGCCATCGTGGCATAGCCTCCGTAGAAGGCGAACTGCACCATCGAGGCTTTGGCCACCGAGAGTTCCATGACGGTCTGGAAGGCTGCCACCATCGGGTTGGTGATGTCGTTGGCAAAGCCCCACAGGGCGAACAACGACGTGATGAGGATGAAGGTGAAGAGGTATTTCTTCGGTACTAAAGTTTTTTTCATTCTGATTGTTTTTTTATGAATGGTTTTGAAGGAACCTTTCTATTCTGACATGTTTTTAATGTAAGGTAATTCGGGTAAATTCTTGAAACCGTAGAAGTGGAGGGCGTTCTGGCCGAGGAAGAGCGTCTTCTCCTCGTTTGTCAGTTCCTTCGACTTGCAGACGAAGTCATACGACATCTTGTAGGTGATGGCGGTGATGGTGCGGGGATAGTCCGAGCCCCACATCAGTTTGTCCATGCCCACCCATTCTGCGGCCTCCTTGATGCTTCGGATGGCAGAAGGGTAGGGGTAGAACTCCGCGTTGTAGAGCCAAGTGATACCACCTGACTCCACCATCACGTTCTTGCCTGCTCGTGCCAGCATCACCTGGCTTTTGAAGGCTGGTGTGGTGACCATGCCGAAATGTCCGATGGCCACTTTCAGCTCCGGACATTCCTCTATCACCTCCCGCATCTCGCCAATCTGATGCTCGTCCTCGCCGAGACACATCGACAGCACCATGCCCTGCTCCTCCATATATTTAAATATGTGTATGAGGCCAAGGAGCGATTCCTTCATTCTGTGACCAGGGAAAGCGATGCCCTTCAGCCCTACCTTGTGTATGGCTTTCGCTTCGTCGAGCGTCCAGACCATGCCTTCATCTGTTTGGGACAAAGCCATGCCCATGCAGAAGAATCGGTCTGGGTACTTCCGTTGCACCTCCGTCAGGTATGCGTTCTGATTGCCGTCGATGACCTCCTGCACCACCACAGTTCCGCCCACCTGCGCATAGTTCATGTTCGACAGGAATATCTCGGCTGTGTTCGCTTCGTCCGTCATGAATGGAGGCATCATCTGCACCTCCTCGTCCATGAAGATGCTCCTGCCGTTCTTCATCGACAGGATTCTCTTTCCGTCCACCCATGTGTCCTGCTTCAACCACAGGTGGGAATGTGCGTCTATGATAGTCATGAATTAGCCCAGCTTACTCGTTTCTGATCACCAATAATCTCTTGCACCTCCTTCACGAGTTCCCAATCCGGTTCCTCGTTCGCCCATGCGATGTTGCGCTTCACGTTCTCTGGGTTGGCCGACGAGAACAGGGTGCTTGCGATGCGTTCGTTGCTCACGCCATACTGGATGGCCAACTTCTCAATCGGATAGCCCTTCTCTGCACAGTGCTTGGCGGCCTTGGCGCAAGCCTCCACCAAAGGTTTCGGAGCTGGATGCCAAGCAGGCACACCACGCTGTGAAAGCAGTCCCATGCTCAGGGGCGATGCGCTGATGACGCCCACGCCATGAGCCTCGAAGAAATCGAGGAAGTCCACCAGCTTGTCGTCATTCAGACAGTAGTGGCAGAAGTTCAGGACGCTTTCCACCGTGCCCTCCTCCGAATGCTCGATGACCCACTTCAGGTTCTCCAACTGCAGGTCGGTGATGCCCACATGACCCACGACGCCCTTCTTCTTCAGTTCCACGAGTGCTGGCAAAGTTTCGTCCACCACCTTCTGCAATCCACCCTCCATCGCAGCCTGGAACTCGATGTCGTGCACGTTGATGAGGTCGATGAAGTCGATGCCGAGACGTTCCATGCTCTCATACACGCTCTCCGTCGCACGCTTGGCCGAGTAGTCCCATGTGTTCACGCCATCCTTTCCATAGCGTCCCACCTTCGTGCTCAAGAAATATTTGTCCCTCGGAATTCCTCTGAGTGCCTTGCCTAAAACGGTCTCTGCTTTGTAGTGCCCATAGTACGGACTCACGTCGATGAGGTTGATGCCCCCTTCGACGGCGACTTCCACAGCTTGGATGCTCTCAGCCTCCTTTGTCTCATGAAACACGCTGCCCAGCGACGATGCGCCGAACGCCAAGTGGGACACCTTCATCCCAGTCTTTCCTAATTCAGTATAACGCATAAGTGATGATGTAAGATATGTTTAATGTTAAATGTCAGATGTGAAATGTAATGATGTTGCAAAGGTACGTCTTTTTCTCCACATCGCATCGGACGAATTGCCTACATTGATAGGATTATATTGACATTGCTACCCTTTAATCCTTTTCCGATATTCATATGGAGTGTAGGACGTGAGTTTCTTGAACAGGCGGATGAAATACGATGGGTCGCTGAAGCCCAATTTCCACGCCACCTCCTTCACCGCCAGATCCTCCGTCAGCAACAGCAGCTGGGCACGTTCCACCTTCTTCTGATTGATGTATTGCAGTGGCGACACTCCCTGCTCCTGTTTGAACAGGCGGATGAGGTAAGGCGTTGTCACACAAGCCACTTTGGCCAGCCCATCGATGCTAATATCCTCATATATATGATCATGTACGTGCGCGAGCACCTTGCGCATCCGTTCGTTATGCGTCCACACCTTGGGGGTAGCCTGTCGCATGAACCTTGCAAAGAGCGTCAGCGTCGCCCCTCTCAGTTCCATCTTCTCCCACAGTTCCATCGCCTGATACCGTTTCACATAACTGGTGAACTCGCCCACATTGTCATACGTCGTGGGATTGCTGGCAGGCAGTTGCGCCTCTGGGTGTCGCTCTACCATTCTTGCCAATAGTTCCTCATCGCCCTCCTCAGCCTCCACCTCTGTGGGGAAGTCGAACATCTCCATCACGTTCGTTTCGTTCTTGAACCCCTCATACACATGAAGGTAGTAGTGCTCAAACACCCCATGACATTCATACGAGTGCATCGTGTGGGCAGGGATGATGTACAGATGTTCAGGGCGCAACTCCACCGTCTGGGTTGGCAGATGTAACCAAGCCGTTCCCTTCTTCACGTAGTAGATGCGTGTGAAGGGCGACGACACTTCCTGCCAGTTCCAGTCGCCGTCGTGGTGCGCCAGTCCCACGTTCAGCATCAGCAGGTTCAACGATTCAATAGGCATTTGCATAAGTCTTCTTTTTTTGAGATTTTGATTTCTTTGAATGCAAAGGTACGAAACATTCTTCATATAACCATACAACCCAACGAACTTTTTCATTCTTTTCTTTCGTTTTTCTTCCGAAAAAGCCTCAAAAGCGAGCTGTTGGTATATTTTGTCCTATTCATGAACAATTTTGTAAAATGCTTTCTCGCGAAAACACCCTACCTTTGCAGCGGATTTATTGAACATCACGCAAACATTATCAACTAACATTATTAACTCAACTACCTTTATGAAGAAGCAATGGTTACTTTCGGTGTTGCTGGCGGCTGGATTGACAGCCTCGGCTCAGCAACCAAATGTGGAGGTGAAGACAGGAGCGTTTTCACCTGAATGGAACTCGTTGGACGCTTGGGAGTGTCCTGAATGGTTCAAGGATGCGAAGTTTGGCATCTGGGCGCACTGGGGCCCTCAGTGTCATGCAGAGGATGGTGACTGGTACGCACGTTTCATGTATTATGAGGGTTCGGGTCAGAGCCAATGGCACTATGAGCACTTTGGCGACCCTGCCGAGTTTGGTCTGAAAGAGCTCTGCAACGACTGGAAGGCAGAGAACTGGAATCCTGAGAAGTTGGTGAACCTCTACAAGAGTGTGGGTGCCCGCTATTTCATGGCTTTGGGCAATCACCACGACAATTTCGACCTATGGGATTCTCCTTATCAGGAATGGAACTCCGTGAATGTGGGTCCCAAGAAGGACATCATCAAGGGGTGGAGCGATGCCTGCAAGAAGGCGGGACTTCCATTGGGTGTGAGCATCCACGCTTCGCATGCCTGGACTTGGTTGGAGCCTTCGCAGGAATATGATGGCAATCTGACCAAGGAAGATGGTGTCGGCAAATGGTGGGAAGGCATGGATCCGCAGGAACTCTATGCCCAGCGTCACACGCACTCCACAGGTTGGGACGACTCTGGCACCATTCACAGCCAATGGGATTGGGGCAACGGTGCAAGTCTTCCTTCTGAGGAATACAAGCAGAAGTTCCAGAACCGTGTGCTGGAGATGATTAACGACTATGACCCAGCCATGATTTACTTCGACGACACGGCGATGCCTTTCTATGGCTGTGACGATGCGATTGGTCAGAACATCCTCGCACATTATTATAATTATAGTGCGTCGAAGAATGGTGGCACACCTGATGTGGTGGTGACAGGCAAGCAGCTGAACAGCGCCCAGAAGAAGCACATGATGTGGGACGTGGAGCGCGGCATCCCCGATCGCATTCAGGATGAGTATTGGCAGACCTGCACCTGCATCGGCTCTTGGCACTACGATGTGCATGTCTATCAGAACAACAGCTACAAGAGCGCCCAGCAGGTGGTGGACATGCTCGTGGACATCGTGTCGAAGAACGGCAACCTTCTGCTCTCTGTTCCTGTCAAGGGCGATGGCACCATCGACGATAAGGAAGAAGCCATCTTGGCTGGCATCAAGGCTTGGATGGACGTCAACAGCGAGAGCATCTATGGCACCCGTCCTTGGAAGACTTTCGGCGAGGGACCTTTGGCTGATGCCTCCAATCCACTCAGCGCTCAGGGCTTCAACGAGGGCAACAACTACTCTTCGAAAGATGTGCGTTATGTGCAGAAGGATGGAACGCTCTATGCTACCATCATGCGTTGGCCAGCAGGCAAGACCTTCACGTTCCAGTGTCTTGGCAAGAGCTCTGAGTACTATAGCGGCAAAGTGAAGAGCATCCAGCTTTTGGGACATGGCGACGTTGACTACACGGAGTCTGTGAATGGCCTCACCGTCACTCTGCCTGATGTGCATCCCAACGACATTGCTCCTGTTTTCCAGATTACTTTCGTGCCTGGCACTGACACACCTGCCACTTTGCAGGAGGTCGTTGAAGGCTACGAGGCTTTGCTTGGCTCACTTCGTGCTCAGGTCAGCAACAATACTGGCAAACTGAACAAGAATGGACTTGACAAGTTTGCTCAGGCCATCGAGGATGCTCGTCAGCATCTTGGCGAAAGCGAGGCCAATCAGAAGGTGGTGATTGCCCAACTGAACGAAGCCTACCACACCTTGCTCACCGATGGTCGCAACCAGCCTGGTGCTCCTGCCGATGGCTACAAGGATGACCTCACGGAGGACTTGTTGGTTGAGGCCAGCAACTTCTCTGCCACAGAGATGGGTTCACGCTTCGGCAAGCCTGAGCATTGGACGGTGGAGAATTACAATGTGCCCCAGAACGATACAGGCAAGGGTGCCAAGCAGGGCATCGATGCTTATCCTGGCTACAACACCTTGTTCCTGGGTGTGTGGGGCAGCGAAGACCAGCAGCCCTACACCTGCGACCTGACCAATGCCACCATCTACCGTACTGTTCACTTGGAGCCTGGCACTTACTACTTTGGCCAGAAGTTCGAGAGCAGTTACAACCTCTCTGAGCGCGCTTATCTCTTTGCCGCTTCAAAGGCACTCTCCACCTTGCAGGTGGAAGACGAGAGCATCGCCTTCGCCCATTTGAACGCAGCCGAGAAAGGCAAGTGGTTTGGCGTCACTTTCTACCTGCCTGAAGAGCAGGACGTGGTGCTGGGCTTCGTGGCCGACCTGACTGGTGCCAGCGATGGTGAGTTCCGTACACAGGAGGTGAAGCTCTTGGGCTATGGAACGGTGAACGCAGATCTCCTTCTCGACCTCATTGAACGTGCTTGGAATCTCTACGACCAGTCGAAGGCCAACGGCAACACAGGTTTCTACAAGAAGGAAGCTGCCGATGCTCTCGAAGAGGCCATTGTGAATGCGGAGGAGAGTGCTGAGTCCACCAATGAGGAGGAAATAGACAAGGCATACGAGGCTTTGCAGGTGGCGATGGAAGAGTTCCAGAAGAACGGCAAGAACGTGGGTGGTGCTCCTCTCGGCTCCAACTACGAGGACAAGACCTTGGAGGTGTTTGGCGAGTCTGAGAACTTCGAGCGCACAGACGATACGATGGATAGTGGACGCTTTGGAGCCGCCAAGAAATGGACGGTGGAGAACTTCGGCTTTGGCAATCAGGCTGGCATCGACAACAATCCTGGCTACGACTGTCTGCACTTAGAGGTGTGGTGGAACAACAGCGCCTTCCCAGAGAACGGCTACGACATTGGCAATGCCCGTCTCTATCAGAAGGCCGAACTGCCAGCAGGCCGCTACTTCTTTGGTGCTTGCTATCCAGCCTTCGAGCCTAACAGCGACAGTTACATCTTCGCCTCTGAGGAAATCCTCAACACCAGCGATATTCCCACCCAGTCCATCGCCTACGAGCAGGTGGATCTCGCTCCTCGCGATGCCAGTTCCTTCCGAGGCATCTACTTCACCCTCGAAGAGCCCAAGACCGTCTATATGGGTTTCCAAGCCGACTTCAGCGAAAGCTATACAGCCAACGTTCGTGTGAAGGCCATCAAGCTGCTCTACTACGGCGAGATCACCTACGCCAAATTGCAGTCGCTCATCGAGAGTGTTGAGGAACAGGCCAATGGTGTCACCATCAACGACAACACCGGCTACTACTCCCAGCAGGCTTACAACCAGTTGCAGACTGCCATCAGCGAAGCCAAAGGTGTGAAGGCAGATGCCGATTTCTCCATTGTCACCCAAGCCTACAACTCCCTCAGCGATGCCCTTTCCGACTTCCTGCAGAACGGACGCAATCCAGGTGGAGAACCAGAGAAGCTGAACGCCACCGACCTGACCATCGGCAAGTTGAGTGAGGCCAGCAACTTCGCTCGTGCTGACGAGAGTGTGACCACCCGCTTTGCTGCTCCTGAATTCTGGACAGTGGAGAATTTCAAAATCCCCAACGGTGGCGACGGCACCAAGCAGGGTCTGGACAAATACCCAGGCTACGACTGTCTGGCACTCGGACTTTGGGACGACCGCGAGCGCAATGAAGAGGGCGACCTCACCAACGCACGCATCTATCAGAAGGTGCAGCTCGATGCAGGCCGTTACTACTTCGGCAACACGTTCGACACACGCTACAACTTGCATCAGGCTTATCTCTTCGCCTCAACACAACCACTCGCCACGAGCGACATCGAGACCCAGTCCATCGCTTGGCTCGACCTCAACCAGCGTGCTTCCGACAACGCCCAGTTCGACGGCATCTACTTCACCCTCGCTGAGCCGACTGCCGTCTATCTTGGCTTCCAAGCCAACTTAGCCGACGGCAGTGGTCAGCAGGAGTTCCGTGCCAACCAGGTGGCGCTCTACGGCTATGGCATCGAGACAGCCATCAGCGCACCCCAGTCAACTGCCAACTCCCAGCTGTCCCCTGTTCAGTACTACACCGTCACAGGCATCCGTCTGCAACAGGCTCCCCAGCATGGTGTCTATATCATCCGTCAGGGCAACCAGACTCAGAAGCGATTCTGCAAGTGAGCATCGCCCCTGATAGGAGCAAGAGAAATGTAAAAGTAAAGGGAAGGCTGCAATCTCTGCAACCTTCCCTTTTTTTGAGGCACCAGCTCGTCAGTCTTGGGGCGCACTCTGTACTTTTTTGAAAGTAAAAACGTAAAAAGTGGGGGAATTATTTGGAGGCCACATGATAAGTTCCTACCTTTGCAATTCTTAAATGATCTGCATGCCATTAGAACTGGCTTTTGAACATGACACTACTTGAACAAAATATTGACAAGATTCCTTCGCCTTGTTATGTGATGGAGGAGGAGTTGTTGCGAAGGAACTTGGAGTTGATTCGCAGCGTGGCACAGCGTGCTGACGTAGAAATCATCTTGGCTTTCAAGGCGTTTGCGTTGTGGAAGAGTTTCCCGATTTTTCGTGAGTACATCGGCCACACGACGGCTTCGTCGCTGTTTGAGGCTCGACTGGCGAAGGAGGAGTTTGGAAGCAAGGCACATACGTATTCGCCGGCTTATACGGAGGAGGAGTTTGAGGAGATTCTCGACTGCTCCAGCCATATCACGTTTAATTCTCTGAGCCAGTACGCTCGTTTTGTGCCGATGGTGAAGGGTCGGGCATCGATAGGTTTGCGTGTCAACCCTGAATACAGCGAGATTGAGACGGAGCTTTACAATCCTTGTGCCCCTGGTTCCCGTTTTGGCATCTTGGCGAAGGATTTGCCTGCAACGTTGCCTGCTGACATCGAGGGTTTTCACATCCATTGCCATTGTGAGTCGGGCAGCGATGTCTTCGCACGTACATTATTACATATAGAGGAGAAGTTCTCGCCTTGGTTTTCCCAGCTGAAGTGGATAAACTTTGGTGGGGGGCACTTGATGACGCGCAAAGACTATGATGTGGAGCTGCTCATCAAGACGTTGCAGGGGTTTCATGCCCGCTATCCCCATCTGAAGGTCATCCTCGAACCAGGTAGTGCATTTGCTTGGCAGACGGGACCGCTCGTCACGAAGGTGGTGGACATCGTGGAGAATGCTGGCATCAAGACGGCCATCATCAATGCCAGCTTCACTTGCCACATGCCAGACTGTTTGGAGATGCCCTATATGCCTGAGATTCGTCATGCGGAAATGGTTGACTCTCAACTGTCAACTCTCAACTGTCAACTCTCAACTATCTACCGTATCGGTGGCAATTCTTGTCTCTCTGGCGACTTCATGGGCTTTTGGCATTTCGACCACGAACTGCAGATAGGGGAGACGCTCATTTTTGAGGACATGATTCACTACACGACGGTGAAGACCACCATGTTCAATGGCATTGGTCATCCTTCCATCGGCATGCTAAAAAAAGACGGAACATTTGAGTTGTTCCGTCAATATACTTACGAAGATTATCGCGACAGGATGTGTTGATTTTCCTTCGTGAGTGGGTTAGCGTCCGCCACCTCCTCCGAAGCCGCCGCCTCCTCCGAAGCCTCCTCCGCCTCCGAAGCCGCCGCCTCCTCCGAAGCCTCCTCGACCACCACGGCCTCCACCATCAGGACGTCCCATGCCTTCTGGAGGCATCTCGTTCATGAAGTTGCGCTGTTCGCGAAGTTCACGACGTGCGCTCTTAGAGCCGAACAGGTTGAAGCGCCATCTGAAGTTGAGCATCAGGTAACTGTAGATGGCGGTGGTCTCGCGGTCTGAACGTGAGTAGGCATCGATGGTTCGGCTGATGTTGCTACGACGGTTCAGAATGTCATATGCCTGCAGAGAGATGGTCGCCTGCTTCCTGAAGAGGAATCGGTAGCTGATTTGTGCGTTCCAGATGAGTTCGTTCGTGTTCATATTCGCAGATGAGTAACCGCGACGTGAACTCATGTTGATGTCAGTGGAGAAGCCGAAGCCATTGTCGAAGTTACCAGTCGATGAGAGTCCATATCGGAAATCGAAGGTGCTCTGGTTGCTGGACTCGACGAGCTCACTTTCCGTCTTATGCCAGTTGATTCGCCCTGTAGCACGCACGTCGAAGTTGTTCATGCGCAGGCTGATGCTTATGTTCTCGCCGAGGGTGTTGGATATCACAGTGTTTTTGAACGTCTCGTGGTTTTGATAGATGTAGCTGACGCGGTTGTCATGCGATCCGCTGGTGCTGGCGTTCATGGTCAGGCGTTCCCATCCAAGGGGAGTGTTGAAGCCTACAGTTGCATTCATGCTCCAGTTGCCGTTGATGTTCTCAGGACGTGTGCGCTGTCCACCAGTCTCCTCATTATATTCCGTGCGGTTGGCGATGCTGTTGCTGGTCGTGTTGTACGAGATGTTCGCATTGGCGCTCCGACGGGTTGCCTCCCAATAGTTGTTCCAACTTGCTTGGATGTTGTGGGTGAACGACGGCTTCAGGCCTGGATTACCCTCACGGATGTTCAGCGGGTTGCTGTTATCGGTCAGGTTGAAGAGGCTGGTCATGTCGGGCTGCTGGGTATTGCCTCGATAGGTGATGTTCAGCGTGTGACGACGCGTGAAGCGGAAACGTGCGTTCAGCGTGGGGCTGACACGTGAGATGTTTCGGCTGGCAATGGTGTCGAGACCCTGATACTGGTACACCATCTTCTGGTTCTGTGCCTCGACGCGTACACCTGCGCTGATGTTCAGCAACTGCGTCACGTAACGCAATGTGAAGTTGATGTTGTGCGTCTTGTTGATGTTGTCCGTGTAGCGTGACAGCGAGTCGCTCAGAAATTCGAAGTAGTTAGGTGCCAGCATTCCATACTGTCCGTAATCCTCCCACAATATCTTGCCGATGGAGTCTATCTTCGCGAAGTCGTAGGTCTGTCCGTCTGTGTGGCGCTTCGAGTAGTCGTAGCTGTAGTTGAGTTGGGCGTACAGGTTGCGCAGGACGGGTTCTGAATAGGTGAAGCCTACGCTGTAGTTCTTATTGTCCGACGGATTGTTGCGGAATCGATAAGTCAGGTCGGTAGAGTCATTTCGCTGGTGATAGATGACGTTCGACCAGTTGTAGTTCTTGCTTCCGTTGCCACTTGTCGTACCATTCAGACGGATGCTGATGTTACGTCCGTTCCTTCCCGTCACGGCACTTGGTCCGAACCAGGGCTTTCCACCCAATTGACGGTTCAGCAGCAGGTTTCCGCTCACGTTGTAATTGTCACCATCACTCCAATTCCTCGATGCGTTCTCATTGATTTTGATGCTGTTATCAATCTCATCCATCTGTGAAAGTGGGTCAGTCACCCCATGCTGATAGGGGTCATCGTTGAAGGTGGAAGAGGCGTTCTCCGACGAACTCTTCGACGTGCCAGTCGAGAAGCGTGGTTGGAAGAGCAGGGTGGTGACAGAGTCGAGTTTCCACTCAATCTTGAAGTCACCATTCACGTTGTTGTTTCTGTTTGTGTTTGTGTTGCGGCTATTGCTGTACGAAGCTGACCTCACGAAATTCTGGCTGCTGCTATAGGTGGCAGAATTGGTCTTGTTGTAGTTGACGCGGACGTTTCCTCCAAACTCAAAGTTCTTGACATCAAATACCAGTCGTCCGCCTATCTGCCTTTGGGTCGCGTTGCCGTTGTTGCCTGTGTTGTTCTGCGAACCGATGATGTTGCCCTGTATCTTGTCCGAGAAGCGGTTGATGGTCGTTCGCAACGAATACAAGTCGTGCGTACCATATCCTGCATTGATGTCGCCAAACCATCCTTGCTGGAATCCCTTCTTGATGGTCAAATCCATCACCGTCTCCTCCTCTCCATCGTCAATGCCCGTGATGCGTGCGAGATCCGACTGCTTGTCGTAGGTTTTCACCTTGTCCACAATCTCAGCCGGCAGGTTCTTCAGCGCCATGTTCTGGTCGTTGCCGAAGAACTCCTTGCCATTCACCAGAATCCTCCTGACCGTCTTGCCATTCACCTTGATGACGCCATCCGTGAACTCCACGCCAGGCAGTTTCTTGATGAGGTCTTCCAGCACACTTCCTTCAGGCACCTTGAACGCCCCTGCATTATAGACGAGCGTGTCGCCATCCATCTCCATCTCCTTCATCTCAGCCGTCACCACCGCCTGATTCAGCAAGATGCTGTTGGGAATGAGCAACACCGTTCCCACCGACAGCGTTCCCTTGTTGTCCTTCCTGCTGATGTTGAGGGGACGATAGAAATTATGATATCCGATGTACGTGATTTTCAGCATATACTTGCCATCCTTCAGACCCTTGATGTTGAAAGAACCGTCCTTCGTCGTTGTTCCTCCAGCCATCATCTCAGTCGTGTCAGGACTCATCACCAGGACAGATCCAGACATCAATGCCTCGCCTGTTTCGCTGTCAATCAATTTACCTTTCAGAGCTGTTTGTGCTTGTGCGCCAATGGCCGAAGCCAATAATATCGCAATGAGAATGAATTTTTGAAATAACTTCATGTTGGTCAGTTTTGGTTTCGCATCATAGGACGATTTCTTGGCCAAAAGGTTTAATGCCTGTTCCCAAAAAGTCAAAAAAAGAGTCTCAAACTCCACGTCTGAAACTCTCAACTAATTTAGCGGTGCGTACGAGACTCGAACTCGTGACCCCATGCGTGACAGGCATGTATTCTAACCTACTGAACTAACGCACCAAAATATGTCTCTTAACTATCAACTCTCAACTATCAACTATGTTAGCGGTGCGTACGAGACTCGAACTCGTGACCCCATGCGTGACAGGCATGTATTCTAACCTACTGAACTAACGCACCATTAACTATCAACTCTCAACTGTCAACTCTCCACTCCAGAACCCCTGTTCCTTCGTTAGCGAGTGCAAAGGTACGACATTCTACGAAACTGACAAAACATTTCACCATTTTTTTTCGCTCAAACACAAAAAATGTCCCATAAACCAATATACATGGGGCATAAAAGAGGGTAGGGAACCGTCTGATTCCCTACCTTTCCTTATTTTTGACCAGTTGCTAACCTGATTCCTTGCACCCGTGCAGCATCATCGCCATACGGGTGCTTCATATCTCTATGTCCTAATTGGTGAAAATCATGCATATCGTGCATACGTACTTTGCAAAAGTCGCATCAGGGAGGGTTATGTGGCGTGGAAATGGTGTTTTTCATGGTTTTGTTTTTCTGTTTCGTGGGAAAGTCGTATCTTTGTAAACTTTTTTGGAGGCGCATATGGGTGCGCGTCCGTTTTTCGTTGAAAAATACTATACATTATTAACATCTTATAAATTCAAATCATTATGAAGATTTCGAGAATTGACCACCTGGGAATAGGTGTGGAGAGCATCGACGCAGTGCTCCCTTATTTCGAGAATGTGCTTGGTCTGAAGTGTTATGCAATTGAAGAAGTGGCTGACCAGAAGGTGAAGACTGCCTTCCTGAAGGTTGGTGAGGTGAAACTGGAACTGCTGGAGCCAACGTCTCCTGAGTCTGCTGTGGCTAAATGGCTGGAGAAGGGCGGCAAGGGCGTTCACCATGTGGCTTTCGCTGTGGAAGACGGTGTGGCTGAGGCGCTCGTTGAGGCTGAAGGCAAGGAAATCCGCCTGATTGACAAGCAGCCACGTCCGGGTGCTGAGAAGATGAGCATCGCGTTCCTGCATCCTAAGTCCACTGCTGGCATTTTGACTGAACTTTGCGAACCACAGAAATAATATAGATATGAGCAAGCAAACAGAAAGAATACAGGAGTTGATTGAACTCCGTCAGAAAGCGCGTCTGGGTGGTGGCGAGAAGGCTATCGACAAACAGCACGCAAAGGGCAAGTTCACGGCTCGTGAACGTATCAGCATGCTCCTCGATGAGGGCAGTTTTGAAGAGTACGACATGTTCAAGCTCCACCGTTGCACGAACTTCGGCATGGAGAAGAAGCAGTATCTGGGTGATGGCGTTGTCACTGGTTCTGGTACCATTGGCGGACGTCTCGTCTTTATTTTTGCTCAGGACTTCACGGTGAACGCTGGTTCGCTCTCTGAGACGATGAGCCAGAAGATTTGCAAGATTATGGACATGGCCATGAAGGTGGGTGCTCCTGTGATTGGTCTGAACGACTCTGGTGGCGCACGCATTCAGGAGGGTATCAATGCTTTGGCTGGCTACGCTGAGATTTTCCAGCGCAACATCATGGCTTCGGGTGTGATTCCTCAGATTTCTGGTATCTTTGGCCCTTGTGCCGGTGGTGCTGTTTATTCTCCTGCCTTGACGGACTTCACGCTGATGATGGAGAACACGTCGTTCATGTTCCTGACAGGGCCTGCTGTGGTGAAGACTGTGACGGGTGAGGATGTGGATCAGGAGAGTCTGGGTGGTGCATCGGTTCACTCCACCAAGTCGGGTGTGACGCACTTCACGGCTGCTACGGAGGAGGAGGCTATGGCGATGATTCAGCAGCTCATCTCTTACATTCCTCAGAACAATCAGGAGGAGACTCCTCGTGTGGAATGTACTGACCCTATTGACCGTCTGGAGGATTCTCTCAACGAGATTATTCCTGACAATCCTAACCAGGCTTACGACATGTACAAGGTGATAGCTGCCACGGTCGATAACGGCGAGTTCTTCGAAGTGCAGCCTCGCTATGCCCAGAACATCATCGTGGGCTTTGCTCGCTTCAATGGCCGTTCGGTAGGTATCGTTGCCAACCAGCCTAACAAGTTCGCTGGTGTGCTCGACTGCAACGCATCTCGCAAGGGTGCCCGTTTCGTTCGCTTCTGCGATGCCTTCAACATTCCAATCGTGAGCTTCGTGGATGTGCCAGGCTTCTTGCCAGGTACAGGTCAGGAGTACAACGCTGTCATCCTGCATGGTGCCAAGTTGCTCTATGCTTACGGAGAGGCTACTGTGCCAAAGGTGACGGTGACGTTGCGTAAGTCTTACGGTGGTTCTCACATCGTGATGTCATGTAAGCAGCTGCGTGGCGACATCAACTACGCATGGCCATCGGCTGAAATCGCCGTGATGGGTGCCAGCGGTGCTGCTGCTGTGCTCTATGCCCGTGAGGCCAAGCAGATTAAGGAAGAGGGTGGGGATGCCAAGGCATTCATCGCTGAGAAGGAGGATGAATACTCCAAGCTCTTTGCCAATCCTTATCAGGCTGCCAAGTATGGCTACATCGATGATGTCATCGAGCCTCGCAACACTCGTTTCCGTGTCATTCGTGCTCTCGAGCAGTTGGCCAACAAGTCACTCACCAATCCTGCTAAGAAGCACGGTAATATTCCATTGTAAGCATTATGAGAAAGTTTATATCCATCGTCTCATTCCTCGTAGCCTCTTCTGCCGTTATGGCACAGGGCGCCCACGACTTCAAAATCAATGAGGTCTATGTGTATGGGTGTTCTGGCCGTTGCCATGAGGCTCAGGCTGACAGCGGGGCTGTGGCTCCTGAGAAGAAGCACTGCGAAAAGCCTGCCAGCTACGTGGATGAATATGGTCAGCAGGCCTCATGGATTGAGATTGAGAACACTTCTTATTCGACCCACGACATCAGAAACTGTTTCCTCACCATCAATCCTGCTGTGCTCGACAAGAACATGTCGGCTCCTGAGCGTGAAAAACTCATGTCAGCTATTCCTGCGGGCGACCCAAGAACATCGATCTCGGCCAAGCAACGCATCACGTTCTTTGCCGATGGTCATGTGAACCGTGGTACGCTCCACCTCAACTTCAAGCTCCCTGTGGGTGAGCCGTTCACCATCTATCTTTTCGACGGTAATGCTGTGGATTTGCTGGATTCCGTCTGTGTGGAGGCCATGCCTGCCGGTTGCAGTTTTGCCCGTATCAATGGGAACGAGTGGCAGGTGTGTGAATCTGACCAGGTGACACCTAATGCACCCAACGTGGCTTACCACAACGACAAGATCAAGGAGTTCAAGGAGAAAGACCCACACGGCATTGCAATGACGTTGATGTGCATGGGTGTCGTGTTCAGTTGTCTGATTTTGCTCTTCGTCTTCTTCCATATCTTCGGCTGGGCTATGAACCGTATGGCCAAGCTCGCCCGTGTGCGTGCTATCCGTGCCATTCATGAGAAGGCCGAACGCATGGTGGAGATGGCCAAGCAAGGTACGACTGAAACCAAGGGTATCGAAATGGAGAACTACGCAGCCGTCATTGGTTTGGCGCTCCACGAGTACTTTGGTGGCACGCACGACCTTGAGTCGGGCATCCTGACCATCCAGCAAACGCAAAGCACTTGGGCAGACAAGAGTCATGAACTTCGTGTGACCCCACAACATCATCAAGCAAATTAAAAATCGAACAAAATGAAAGAATATAATTATAAGATTAAGGGTGCTCCTTACAATGTGAAAATCAATGGCATTGAGGAGAACATCGCAAAGGTTGAGGTGAACGGCATCGAATTTGACGTGGAACTCGAGAAGCCCGTTGCTCAGCCAAAACCAGTAGTGCGTGCCGTAGCCGCCCCTGTCAAGACAGTGGAGGCTCCAAAGGCTGCTCAGGAAGCCGTAGAGGCAGGTGTGTCTGCCGTTCGCGCTCCGCTGCCAGGCACAGTCAACGACATCAAGGTCACTGTAGGTCAGGCTGTGAAGAAGGGTGAGACACTTGTCATCCTCGAAGCCATGAAGATGGAGAACAACATCGACTCCGACCGCGATGGCAAGATCAAGGAAGTGAAGGTGCAGAAGGGTGACACCGTGATGGAAGGTACCATTCTCGTCACCATCGGATAACTTCGGGCAACAGATATTGTAATTCGTAAATCATCAAATTGTAGATAAACATGATGTTACTCGAAAGTGTTTCCACAATGGATTTCATAGGGTCAAAGATTGTCGACTTCCTTACCTACACTGGTTTTGCCAATGTGGAGTGGGCCAACATCATCATGATTGCTGTGGGTGCTTTCTTCATTTGGCTGGCCATCAAGAAGGACTTCGAACCTTTGCTCCTCATCCCGATTGGTCTTGGCATCATTCTGGGAAATATCCCGTTCAAGGCGGCAGGTCTTGAAATCGGTCTCTACGAGGACAACTCCGTGCTGAACATCTTCTATCAGGGTGTTCGTCTCGGTTGGTATCCTCCTCTCGTGTTCCTCGGCATTGGTGCCATGACAGATTTTGGCGCCCTCATTGCCAATCCCAAACTCATGCTCATCGGAGCTGCCGCTCAGTTCGGTATCTTTGGTGCCTACATGATTGCTTTGGCGATGGGCTTCGAACCCAACCAAGCTGCAGGTATTGCTATCATTGGTGGTGCTGATGGTCCTACTGCCATCTTCTTGTCCAGCAAGTTGAGTCCTAACCTCATGGGAGCCATCGCCGTGTGTGCTTATTCCTACATGGCGCTCGTGCCAGTCATTCAGCCAGGTGTCATGAAGTTGCTCACCACCAAGGCTCAGCGTCAGATTAAGATGAAGCCTGCACGTCAGGTGAGTCAGACAGAGAAGATGCTCTTCCCCATCGTGGGTCTGCTTATCACGACTTTCATCGTGCCTTCTGGTCTGCCTCTGCTGGGTATGCTCTTCTTTGGTAACTTGCTGAAGGAATCCACCAAGACCACTCGTCTGGCCAAGACAGCAGGTAGCGCACTCAACGACATCGTGGTGATGCTCCTCGGTCTCACTGTGGGTTGCTCCACTCAGGCTTCTGAGTTCCTCACTTTGGCTACTGTGAAGATTTTTGCCCTTGGTGCATTTGCCTTCATCATCGCTACTGCCAGCGGTGTCATCTTCGTTCACATCATGAACATCTTTTTGCCTAAAGGCCAGAAGCTCAATCCGCTCATTGGTAATGCAGGTGTGTCTGCTGTGCCTATGGCTGCACGTATCTCGCAGAACGAAGGTCTCAAGGCCGATCCTCACAACTTCCTCCTCATGCACGCTATGGGACCCAATGTGGCAGGTGTGATTGGTTCAGCTGTCGCAGCAGGTGTACTGCTTGGTTTCCTCTCGTAAAAAGGAACTTACACATTATTATATATAATAGGGGACACTCCGAATGGAAGTGCCCCCTGTTTTTATGTGTGTTGTTGAATCGTCTGTTTGTAAGCAGTTGAATCGTCTGTTGTATGCTGTTGAGCGTATGCTCAGGCTATCTTAACTCCTCGTCCGTGTAGCCTTCTGGCAACTTGCGACAGTTGTAGAGGCTGGCCATGATTTCGCCGTAAGCTCCAGCGGAGAGGATGGCGAGCAAGTCACCCCGATGGGTCTTGGGCAAGAGGATGTCCTTGTCGAAGGTGTCAGATGACTCGCAGATGGGACCCACTACGTCGTATTTCAGAGGGTCGAGAGATGACTCAGCCGTGAGGTTGATGATGCGGTGATGGGCATCGTACAGGGCTGGACGGATGAGGTCTGTGAAGCCTGCATCGACAATAGCGAATCGCTTGATGGCATTCTCTTTCACGTAGTTGACTTTCGTGATGAGGGCACCACATTGAGCCACGACTGCACGACCGAGTTCGAAGTGGACGGTCTGTCCTGGACGTAGTTTCAAGTACTTCTCATACACGGTAAAGTAATCCTTGAAGTTGGGGATTGGATTTCCCTGAGGATCAGCGTAATCCACACCCAAACCACCACCAACATTGATAATGTCTATATGGATGCCCTGTGCCTCTAAACGGTCTTGCAACTCGTTGATGCGATGGGCGAGCGCAATGAAGTCGTCCATCTCCAAGATTTGTGAACCGATATGGAAATGCAGTCCCTTGAACTGCACGTTCTTCATTTCTTGTGCCAGATGGATAACCTTCTCCATGTCCTGCATGTCTATGCCGAACTTGTTTTCAGCCAAGCCTGTTGTGATATGTGCATGAGTGTGGGCTCCCACGTTAGGATTAATGCGGAAGCAGATGGTGGCCACCTTGCCCTTGCGCTGGGCTATTTCGTTGATTACTTCCAGTTCTGGGATGCTTTCCACGTTGAAGCAGAAGATGTTCTTGTCGAGTCCCAGCTCAATTTCCCAATCGCTTTTGCCCACGCCGGCAAAGACAATCTTGTTGGCAGGGAAACCTGCTTTGAGCACTTGTTCTATTTCGCCACCCGACACGCAGTCGATGCCCAATCCTGCCTCGTTGATGACCTTGAGCACCTTGAGGTTGGCATTGGCCTTCACGGCGAAGTGGACAAAATAGTTGTCGTGTTTCTTTATCTCTGTGTTGATGGCGTCAAGTGTCTGACGCAGGATGTTTGTGTCATAATAGTAGAAAGGAGTGCGGATGTCCGCAAACCTTTCTACTGGAAATGCTATAGTTGCCATGTTTTTATTCATTAAACAGATGGTCGGAGAGTGATTGCAAAGCCTTCTTCTTGTCTTCTGCCGAGATGAGGAAGGAGATGTTGTGGTTGGAGCCGCCGTATGAAATCATGCGGACAGGAATATCCTTGAGTGCCTCTGTGGCCTTGCTCTCGAAGCCCACGTTCTCAGCGTCGAGGTCGCCCACCACGCAGATTATGCACATGTCCGTATCGACGTGCACATGTCCAAACTTCTTGAGTTCGTTCACGATGGAATCGAGGTGGGTGATGTTGTCGATGGACATGCTCACGCCCACTTCGGAGGTGGCAATCATGTCGATGGAAGTCTTGTAAGACTCAAAGATTTCGAACACTTTGCGCAGGAATCCGTAGGCCAGCAACATGCGTGAAGAGGTGATCTTGATGGCCGTGATGTTGTCTTTGGCAGCCACAGCTTTAATCTTTCCACGTTCGGTCTCGTTGCTGATGACGGTGCCAGGAGCTGTTGGATCCATCGTGTTGAGCAACTTCACGGGGATGCCTGCATACTTGGCTGGCTGCACACAGGTGGGGTGCAGAATCTTGGCACCAAAGTAGGCCAGTTCAGCAGCCTCCTCGAAGTGAAGATGCTGGATGGGTGATGTGTGCTCCACAAAGCGTGGGTCGTTGTTGTGCATGCCGTCGATGTCTGTCCAGATCTGAATCTCAGATGCACTCACAGCGGCGCCGATGAGGGAGGCCGTGTAGTCAGAGCCACCACGTTGCAGGTTGTCAATCTCGCCGTAGGCATTACGGCAGATGAAACCCTGGGTGATGTAGATTTCCTTGCCTGGATTCTCATCGAGTTGCACCTTGATTTTCTCACGAATATACTCGAGGTCTGGCTCAGAGTTCTTGTCTGTGCGCATGAACTCCAGAGCAGGAATGAGGGCGGCGTTGTAGCCCTGCTCGATGAGGTAGTTGGTCACCATGTTGGTGGAGATGATTTCGCCCTGGGCCACGATGATCTTCTCTTCAAACATCGTGAAGATGCCCTTGGTGAATGAACGCAGGTAGTCGAACTCCTCCTTCAGGAAGGTGGATGTCTGCTGTTTCATCTCAGGGGTGGAGTAGAGTTCCTCCACGTGCTTCTTATATTTGCGTTCGAGCGCATTGATGGTCTCGTTCGCTCCTTCAGGATTCTTCTTGTAGAGATAGTCGGAGATTTCTACCAGTGAATTGGTAGTGCCCGACATAGCCGAGAGCACGACAATCTTCTGCTCACCGTCGGTGATGAGTTTCACGACATCCTTCATTCGCTGAGGGGTGCCCACGGAGGTTCCGCCAAACTTAAGTACTTTCATAATATATAATATGTGTATTGCTTTTTAGTCTAATTCTTCTGTTGTCTCTTGTTCTTCTGATGGAGGGGTAGTCACCTCGGTCAGCTGATGATTCTCGCAGGTCAGCTGTCGGCCAGGGAACTGCTCCAGCAGCGTCAGGTTGTGGGTGATCATCACCACCGTGCTGCCTGCCTTGCTGATTTGTTGCAGCAGTTCCACGATTTGTCGGCTGGTCTCTGCATCGAGGTTTCCCGTTGGCTCATCGGCAAGGATGAGTTTGGGGTTGTTCAGGATGGCACGAGCGATGACGATGCGCTGTTGTTCTCCTCCTGAGAGTTCCGAAGGCATCTTGTAGCCCTTCGTGGCCATTCCCACCAGTTCGAGTACGTCGCTGATGCGCTGGTTGATGTCCACCTTGTTCTTCCATCCTGTGGCCTTCAGCACGAATCGCAGGTTGGCATCCACCGTGCGGTCGGTCAGCAGTTGGAAGTCCTGGAAGATGATGCCCAGCTTCTTTCTGAGTTCAGGCAGATGGCGACGTTTCAGTTCCGTCATGTTGTAGTCCATCACCCTTGCCTCGCCTTCCTTCACAGGCAGTTCGCCGTAGAGGGTCTTGAGGAAGGAGCTCTTGCCTGTGCCCACCTTGCCCGTCAGATAGACGAATTCTCCTTCGCCAATCTGCACGTTCACATCCTGCAAGACCAGTTGCGAGTCCTGATAGACATTGACATCCTTATAATCAATCAGATTCACCTTTTTTAATTTATAATTTATAATTGACAATATATAATAGCCATGCGGATTGCTTGTCGGTTGGCTTGCATCGCGTTAGCCTATTATATATTATACATTATATATTGTACATTAGTGTTTATGCCAATTGGGGTCGTGGCGTTCGGCCAGTTCCGCAGCCAGGTCTTCGATGGTCAATCCCTTCGAGGTGAGCAGCACGATAAGGTGGTAGAGCATGTCCGATGCCTCATACACCAGGCGTTCGTTGTTGTTGGCCACAGCCTCGATGACTGCCTCCAAAGCCTCTTCGCCCACTTTCTGTGCCATGCGGTGACAGCCGTCCTTGAAGAGGGAAGTGGTGTAACTGCCTTCGGGCATCTCCTCATGACGCTTCTCGATGAAACGCTGCAGCTCCACCAAGAACATGATGGGGTTGTCGTTCTTCTCGTTCCAGCAGGTGTCGGCACCCGTGTGGCACACAGGCCCTACAGGGTTGGCCTTGATGAGCAGGGTGTCTTGGTCGCAGTCGTTCAGAATCTCCACCACGTTGAGGAAGTTGCCGCTCGTCTCGCCCTTTGTCCAGAGCGTCTGACGGGTGCGGCTATAGAAAGTCACCTTGCCGGTCTCTACGGTCTTCTTGTATGCCTCCTCGTTCATGAAGCCGAGCATCAGCACCTTCAGCGTCTTGGCATCCTGCACGATGGCTGGCACCAGACCGTCCATTTTCTTGAAATCGATTTCCATTTTATATATTTTACATTTTACATCGTCAGATTCTTACATTCACGCCCTCACTTCTCAGATATTGTTTCAGTTCGGGAATGGGTATTTCGCCAAAGTGGAACACGCTGGCAGCCAAAGCCGCGTCGCTGTGTCCGTTGATGAACGTGTCGCGGAAGTGTTCCTTCTTGCCAGCGCCGCCTGATGCAATCACAGGGATGGTCAGCGTATCAGCCAATTTCCGAAGGGCTGCATCGGCAAATCCGTTTTTCACGCCGTCGTGATTCATCGACGTGAACAGAATCTCACCTGCACCTCTCTCATTCACCTCCTTTGCCCAGTCGAAGAGCTTGTATTCTGTGGGCACACGGCCACCATTCACGTAGCATCTCCAATCACCATCAATTCTGGGGTCTCCATTTTCATGCACGGCATCATCTTCGCACTTCGCATCGATGGCCACCACACACACCTGACTGCCGAAGTTTTTCGCAATCTCGTCAATCAGTTCTGGCCGCCTCAGCGCAGCCGAGTTGATGCTCACCTTGTCGGCACCCGCATTCAGAAGCCTGTCCACATCAGCCAGTTCGTTGATGCCACCTCCCACCGTGAAGGGGATGTTGATTTCCTGAGCGATGCGCTTCACCAGTTCCGTGAACGTCTTCCTTCCCTCGTGCGAGGCCGTGATGTCAAGATACACCAATTCGTCGGCACCCTGCTCGCTGTAGAGCTTGCCCAGTTCGATGGGATCACCAGCCTGGCGCAGGTTCACGAAATTCGTGCCCTTCACCGTCTGTCCGTCCTTGATATCCAGACAAGGTATGATTCTCTTTGCTAACATCTCTATTCTCTTAACTATCAACTGTCAACTATCAACTCTCAACTATCCCAAGTATTTCTCCAGCTCCTCCATCTTTATCTTTCCCTCATAAATCGCCTTGCCAAACACCACAGCAGGGATGCCAGCCGAGTTCAGCAGGTCGATGTCCTCGATGCAGCTCACGCCACCGCTGGCGATGAGATACAGATTGGGGAACTCCCTCATGATGTCCTCATACAGCTTCACGGCAGGCCCTTCCAGCATGCCGTCCTTGCTGATGTCGGTGCAGAGCACATTGTCCACACCCTTGGCCACATACCTGTGCAGGAAGGGCAGCAGCTCATCCTCCCCCTCTTCCTTCCAGCCGTTGATGCTGATGCGTCCGCCCTTCACGTCGGCGCCCAAGATGATCTTGTTGTCGTTGTATTTCTCGAGCCAAGTCTCAAATAGCGCAGGATTCTTCACCGCTACACTGCCGATGGTCACCATTGTGGCACCGCTGGCAAAGGCCACGTCAATGTCCTCGTCCGTCTTGATGCCCCCGCCGAAGTCAATCACCAGGCTCGTGTGGTCGGCGATGCGTTCGATGGTCTTGTAGTTGACGATGTGCTGCGAGCGCGCACCATCCAAGTCCACTGTGTGCAGACGTCTGATGCCGTGAGCCTCAAACATCTTGGCCACCTCCAAAGGGTCCTCGTTATAGACCTTCTTCGTGTCGTAGTCGCCCTGAGTCAGACGCACGCACTTGCCATCAATAATATCTATTGCAGGAATTATCTCAATCATATATTATTTTAACCCCTCATTTCTATAAAGTTCTTCAAAATCCGTTCGCCCACCCGTCCGCTCTTCTCCGGATGGAACTGCGTGGCATAGAAATTATCCTTGTGCAGAGCCGAAGAGTAGGGGAGTGTGTAGTTTGTCGTCGCAATCGTCCAATCGCACAGAGGCACGTAGAAGCTGTGGATGAAATACACGAACTCAGGCTTCTCTGCTGAAGAGCCGAACCCCTTAAACAAGTCCGACTTCGTCTGCTCGATGGTATTCCACCCCATCTGAGGCACCTTGTCCTCATGCCGCTGAGGCTGGAACCGCTTCACGTCTACATCAAACACACCCAGGCAGTCTGTGTCCTGCTCCTCGCTGTGGCGACACAGCAGCTGCATGCCGATGCAGATGCCCAACACAGGCTGCTTCAGATTCACAATCACCTCGTCCAGCCCGTGCGCCTTCAGATACGCCATCGTGCTGTGAGCCTCGCCCTGCCCAGGGAAAATCACACGGTCTGCCCTCCTGATCCTCTCCACATCGTCCGTCACCACAGGCTCAATGCCCAGCCGACGCACCGCATTCTCCACCGAACCGATGTTCCCCGCATTATATTTTACGATTGCTACATTCATTATGCTTAACTAAAAAACGGCACAAAGGTACGACTTTTCCACGACATACGCACAATATTTAAATATAAAAGTGAAATTTTCACCCCTATTTTTCCCAATAAGATACCCCAAGGGAATCTTCATTCCTTCCCCCAATTTGCAAAAAACAAAATAACCGATAAACCAATTAACCTTTAGCAAAGTCACACGTCAGAATCCAATCTTCCTGATTGATATATGGTCAAACCACACCTGAAATGATGAAAAGGACATATAGATATGAAACACCCGTGTAGCGATGATGCCGCACGGGTGCCTTTTCATTGCAACGCTCCTATTGCTTGCATCGCGTCAGCCCTATCAACTGTCAACTATCAACTGTCACCTCTTTCCAAACGCCAGATACATTCCTTCCTCCACCTCGCTGCGGTTGATGTCCTTCAGCTTGCAGCCGTTCTCCACACAGGTCATCGCCATGACGAAGTCGATGGCTTCTTCCTGTTGGTCAGCGTAGGGTGCGTTGGCGACGATGGTGTGGGTTTCAGGGAGATTGCCCATCAGTTCGCACACTCGGCGCGTGTAGGCTTGTGGGTCGTTCTTGCCGTCGCCTTTGGGTGCCCAACGGTTGATGATCTGGCGGATG
>CAJOGQ010000031.1 GCA_905234125.1 uncultured Bacteroidaceae bacterium
AATGATAATTGGCTGTAGTGTATGATTTTAGTTGACAGTTTTGTTTGTTATTACTAAGTTGGTTTGCACTCTCATTTTCTTATTCCCACACAAGTTGTCTTTTGGAGAGTGAGGCATATCATAAGAATATGAAGCCCATAGAACCTCTTTTTGCAGATAAAATGAAAAAAGTGTGATTTGTTTGAAAAAACACATTCCAAGGGTGTAACATTTTCATTTTTTGTATACTATATCGATGAAAAGATGTATCGTTGGCTCCGCCTTTATCGCTTGCGCTTTCATAACAAAGTGGAGAAAGAACGTATTTGCACTCGACAACAAAAATAAAAAATGATTTTTTCCCTTTTTTATTTTGTATTGTGCTCGTTTAATCGTACCTTTGCAAAAAGAATTCGAAAAGATGACAGAACTGCACAAGAAATACAGGTTTACATCCACCGAAGAGCCCACAGACGAGATGCTGCAGGCTCTAATGGAAGATGTAGCTGCTGCTGCCCGAGAATCAAGCGCGAAGGCGGAGGCTGAAAAAAAGCGTATGCTGTCAGAGGCGGCGCATGTGATATCCATTAAGCGTGCTCAGCGTGAGCAAGTGGCTTATGACTGACAGAAAACCCACATTATGTGTGGTGGCTGGCCCTAATGGTTCTGGCAAAACTACCACGACCGTCCAACTTCTCAATGATGAATGGGCTGCTGATAGTTTGTACATCAATCCTGACAATATTGCCCAAGAAGAGTTTGGCGATTGGAACTCGTCCGAAGCGGTGTTGAAGGCTGCCGAACGAGCCACCCAAATGCGCTATGAGTGTTTGGAGCAAAGACGTGACTTTGTGTTCGAGACTGTGTTCTCTGCTGTGGAGAAGTTAGACTTTCTGCGCAAGGCAAAAGAGGCGGGTTTCTTCATCCGTTTGTTCTATGTTTGTACCTCTGACCCTGCTATCAACGTGGCTCGTATCACACAGCGTTATCTCAATGGAGGCCATGAGGTGCCTATTTCCAAAGTCATTTCTCGCTATTACAAATCTCTGATTAACGTCGAAGAAGCCATCTCCTTTGTCGACCGTGCTTACATCTATGACAACTCCATCGACAATCAACTGCCCCGTCTGCTTTACCGCACCATCGATGGGAAGCTCTTCAAGCGATATGTGGAGAACATTCCAGAATGGGCAAAGATGCTGTTAAAGGAATAAGGCTACTGAGCCTGAACAGGTATTTTTGTCCAAATGTGGGGTACAAAGTATGGATTTGGGCAAAAACGCATGGTTCTCACAATTATAATTTGCACAAAAGAAACAGATTGCATATCCGTTCTTGACGGTGTATGCAATCTGCCTTTATTTGTGCCTTTAAGTCCCATCCCCCCAAAGGGGTGAAGTTGGAAGCTTATTCCAACTTCAAGTACCAGTTCTTTTGGTCGGATAGGAGAGAGTAAAGGGCGGAGTCGTAGTTGGATGAGCCCTTGCGTCGTGCCACCTTGTCAGCCAGGAATGTTGGGTCGTTGCGATGGAGGGAGATGCGCATGAGGTCGTAGAAACGGAGTCCCTCAGCTGCTGTCTCGAGTGCCATCTCGTCGCAGATCTTGTCTTCCACATACTGGATGGTGTCGGCTGACGTGGAGAGGGCAGGGATGACGTAGGTGGTGTCGGCATTGGCATTGCCTGAACCACGAGAATGGGTGCCCTGAGTGTTCTCACGTGGGAAAGTGTATTCGCTGAATGACAGCAGACTGCCTGCCGACTTACGCTCCTTCTCTGGGATGTAACGGTCGATAAAGTCCTTGCAAAGTCCATGCTTCAGCACGGCAAACGCTGACTCTGGATAGCCGGCACGATTGAGTGCCTCGGCAAAGCGCAGATAGACATGCTGGAGACGGTAGAGGTTCACATGGCCAGAGGTGTATTTGTAGCAGGTCTGACGGATGGAAGACAGGGTGTTGGACTTGGTTTCCTCGTTGCGGAGGGTAAAGATGCTCTGCTGACGGAGGTCGCCCTTGAGTGATTCGCTCGGATAGACCATGAGGGGTGAAACCGTGTCGGGCAACTGGGTCACAGGGTCGGTATAGACGAGCACAAATCGCTGACTGCGAGAGAGTTCGTCGTAAGCCGGTGAGTGGGTGGCCTGATAGAAGTAGTTGTTGTCTTCAGTTGAGTTGAAGACATCGCGGAGGTAGGACACCACACCGTTGTACTCTTCCTCTTCCATAGGGATGATGGTCAGAATCTCCGTCGATTGTGTCAAGAACTGAGAGGCATAGCCATCCTCAATATCCTGAAATTCGTAGTCCTTCCAAGTGACACGACCCATACCTGTCGGATGCACATCACCCTGCTTGGTCAGGTAGTCGTGATAGTACTGGGCTGACTCCTGATAGCGTCCTGCCCACAGGCAGAGGTCGCCCAGCAACACACGCACAGGAATGTAGAAGCGTCGCGAGTTGAGTGTGCCGATGGAGCCATAGTCAGGATATTCCGTATCGACGTAGGGTGCCAAATCCTTGATGAAATAGTTGGCAATCTGTGTCACATCATAATACTCATACTTTGTGGGCTGAGCATCTTTCTCCGTGAGGAGAGGTTCGGTGAAGAATGGCACAGAGCCGTAGTTGATGGCGAGTTGCAGATAAGTCCAGGCACGGTAAGCCTTCACCACCGCATACTCCTTCTCAAACACCTTCACCCCACGCTTCGTGAGCATCGTGTCGGCATAGTGCAGGAAGTAGTTGCAGTTCTGAATGACGGCATAGTAGTCACGTGCATTGTTATATGGGTTGTCTGTTCCAGCCGTGAAGTTGGCGATGTCCTGCAGGTCGAGTTTCGCGTTTGCAGTCAACGACGTGAGGTCGCCCCTAAGTTCGCCCAGCAGCACGGTGCGGTCGGCAATCACCTGCATCTTGTTCACGATGCCCATCAGCGAATAGACGGTGTCGTTGGGCGTGTCCAACTGATTGTCCTCCACGAACGACACGAGGTCGCTGTCCATCTCGGAGCAGGAGGTGAAGCCCCCCAGCCCCCAAAGGGGGAGGGCTAACGCGATGATGGTCTTGTATATTATCTTTTTCATAATTTCAAATAATCATTTTTCAATTAATTTCATTGAGCTTGAGGTTCTATTTGCTTACGTTGCGAAGCCCTCCCCCTTCGGGGGCGGGGGGCTCCTTACAAATTAATCTTCATTCCCATTGAGAAACTTCTGCCTGGAGCCATCAGACCGCGGTCGATGCCCATGCCAATCACAGCGTTCGTGGCTGAGAACTCAGGATCTGTGCCCAGATACTTCGTCAGGGTGAAGAGGTTGTTGGCTCCAGCCCAGATTGTGATGCCCTGCAGATAGGTGCTACGGACAGGGATGCGGTAACTCAGCGTCACATTCTTCAGTTTGAGGTACGAGCCATCCTCAATCCAGCGGTCGGAGAATCGGCTGTTGCCCATCTCGTCCATGTACGAAGCCCTTGGCACCATCGTCTGCTGACCATCGTGTGTCCAGCGACTCAGCATGTTGGTGGTCTGGTTGTAGAAGTATGCGCCCGACTCCAAGATGCTACGCTGGTAGTTGTAGATGTCGCCTCCCACTGAGTAGTTGAACGAAGCCGACAGCGCCAGGTTTTTCCAAGTCAGCTGAGTGGAGAAGTTACCGTAGATGTCGGGATTGGGGTCGCCAATCACCTGCATGTCCTTCTGGTCGATGCAGTGGTTACCATCCACATCCACAAACTTCATGTCGCCAGCCTTGAAATACTGCTTCGTGCCCGTTTCCGTCAGCTGATACAGACCAGCGTCGTTGGCTTCCTCCACCGTCGAGAACACGCCATCGGTCTTATAGCCATAGAACTGACCTGTCGCGCTGCCCACACGGTTCATCACATTGGCGCCGTACAGTTCCGTCACCATCGACTCTCTGCCACCAGGCAGACGCTTCACTCGGTTCTGATAGTGTCCCAGCGAAGCCGATACACTCCATGTCCAGTCCTTCACGCTCAGCAACTTCACGTTGGCCGACACATCAATACCCTGATTCCTCACACGTCCGTCGTTTAGCCAGTTCGTCTCCAAACCAGAGATGTACGACAGTTCTCCCATCGACAACAGGTTATAAGTGTTGGCATTGAAGTAGTTGAAGCTCAACCACAGACGGTTATCGAAGAACGAACCCTGTGCGCCTACTGTGAAGCGAGCTGTAGTCTCCCATTGCAGATGCGTGTTGCCGATGTTGCCCATCGAGATGCCCGTCAGTGCGTTCAACATCCTGCGCGACACGAAGTAAGTTCTCGATGCCACGCTGTTCACATCGTCATTACCCACAAGGTCAAAACCTCCGTTCAGTTTCAGGTAGTTCACCCACTTGTTCGGCTTCCACCATCGCTCGTTGGTCATCACCCATGCGCCCTCCACAGACGGGAATGCGCCAAAGGCATAATTGCCCAACTTCACACCTTCCTTGGCATCCTCGCCAAACTTGCTCGAACCATCCAGCGCCACTGTCGCAGCCACATAGTAACGTTCAGCCCAGTTATAGTCGGCAGTCACGTAGTAAGTCAAGTCCACATCACGGTCGTCCAATCCCCCCGTCTGCTTATACTCCAATGCGCTCGACATATTGGGCGTCTTGTCGTTTCCTGTATTGTAACCCACCTGCGTGTTCAGCTTGTATGTGTCCCTCAGATAGCGCCATCCACCCTTGGCTTCCAGCAGATGACCTTTCCAACGACGCTTCCAGACGATGCCAAGGTCGTTCATGATCGTGATTTGTCGTCCAGCCAAAGCGCTGGCGCAATTCTCCACCACGCCGATGCCTTCCACTTTATATTCAGGCACACCCGTCGTGGGCACATAGTAGTTCTCGTCCGTATTCACCAATTGGAATGCGAAGTGATCCGTCAGCGTCCATCCCTTGCCGATGCGCCACTCAGGCTTCACGGCTATCGACACAGTGCGGTTGCCAAACGCATTCTTGTTCTTGCCCTCACCATTCTGGAGAATAGAGACTGGATTCGCCAATGACAGTTGAGAGTTGAAAGTTGAAAGTTGAGAGTCCTGACCCAGCACATCGCTCAGATAGTCGTCAGCCTCAGCCAGGTAGTCCGACCTGTCTCCGTTGGCGTCGTAAGCGTAGGGCGACAAGAACGGAGCCTTGGTGAGCGCCAAAAAAGCGGGTGAACTGATCAGGCCGTCAGTCACGTCTTGCTTCACCCCATCATCTCTCATATTCCTTGTCACGTCCGAATACGAAGCATCAAACCTCACCGTCAAGTCTTTCGTCAGCAACAAGTCTGTATTCAGCCTCAGATTGAACCTTGAAAACGAGAAATCCTTCACCGTCCCGTCAGCTCCTGCATAACCCACAGAGAGGTTGTAGTTGGCGATGTCGTCACCACCTTGCACATTGATGTTTGCCTGCTGAGCGAACGCCTGCTTGTGCACCTCCTTGCTCCAGTCCGTCTGGTTGTGGTACATCTGATAGTAGTAGTAGTTCGGATCTGTCTGTAAGAACTTGAACGAGTTTGTTTTCGTGCCCGTCGAGCCAATCAGCTCAGACGCATACACCCTCATCTGCTCCGCATTCATCATGTCCATGTGCTTGGGCACCAGTTCCCACGTTCCTCCCAAGCTCACGTCAATCTTCGTCGCCATCGACTTATTGCGCTTCGTCTCAATGACGAGCACACCATTGGCACCCTTTGCGCCATAGATAGCCGTACCATTCTTCATCACCGACACTTTCTCGATGTCCTCCACCATGATGTTCCCCAACAGGTTGTTGAAGAAGCCGTCGTGCAACGAAGGGGAGTCCCACTGCATGTTCTGAATCACACCATCAATCACCACCAACGGCTGGGCATTGGCATTGAGCGAGTTCACGCCGTTCATCAGCATGCGCACACCCTGTGCAGGTTGTCCACTCCTTATGTTGGTCAACATATCACCACCCAGGCTCTGCTGGATCTGTCTGTCCACCGACATGTCATTGTTCAGATGAGTCACCAGGGCTGTCTTCTTGCTCACAGCCGAAGTTTGTGCCGAATACGTCTCACCAAACAGAGCCGAATATAGTTTCACATCCTCCACCGTCTGGCCTTTGCCAACGGGTTGCTGCACCCTCGTGTAGCCATCAGCCCACAAGGTCAGCGAAGTCACCCACTCTGGCACACTGATCACATACGCACCCTGCTCATCCGTCATTGACGCATACAGAGCATTGTTGTATGCCTGCACCTGCACACCAGCCACACCTTCGCCAGTGGCGACATCCACCACACGTCCACGCAACTCACGCATTTCCTGTGCGGATAGCGGCAAAGTGAAAAGTGAAAAGTGAAAAGTGAAAAATAAAAAAGTGAAAAATCTCGTCTTCATTGCTGTTCCTCCTTTCTTGGCTTCAGATAGATACAATCCAAAAACATCTCACGCGAGTACGTTGTCTGACGGCTCGATACATAGCATCGCAATTGCACGCTCACCGTCGCATCTGGCTGACCATAACTGCACACGGGCAAGGTGATACTTCCCATCAGCACGGTGTCCACATGTACACCATCGTTCTCCACTTCGCCATCAAACATCACCGATTTCTTGTCACCCTTCTCGTCCACATAGTTGACCGTAGCCTTCCACTTGTTCGGCTTCGTGTCGCGCGAATTGGACAGATACACCGTCTTGGGAAGCACCACTGCACACACATCATACGTGCCCGACAGCGTGCCACGAACCTCGTAAGTCACAGTCCAGTTGCTCGTGCTGGTGCGAGGCACGATGTCCACATAGCTATTGCCAGAAATCGAGTCACCCAACGCTGAGCGGAAGTTGAACGTGCAGTCCTTATAGTCGATGATGCTGGCCTCACGTTCTCCCTCTTCCACTACCGGACGCAGATAAGTCTGCTCAGGGGTGAGTGGCCATTCCTTCACTCGATAAATGTAACCATTGGAGCATTTCAACGAATCCTTGATGTTCTGGGCATCCATCAGTCCACCCGCCTCAAATGGCTTGTAATACACATGATAAGGCCACTCTTCAGGCGTGTACGATGTGGAGAAGATGGAGTCCTTTTCTGAACGCTGTGCACGACGGTTGAAGATCAGGTCACGAGCCAATGACACGCAAGTCCAATACTCCGACACCGAGTCAGCCTTTTCCATTCCTCCATAGTTGAACCACGTCTTTGCCTCCTCATACACCGACTCCCATGTCTCGCGGTCTGGCACCAGCATGGCGAAAGTGGAGTCCTCCGATATGATTTGGTCAAACACACGGAACAAAGCATTGTCTTTCACCATCACAGAATCAGAATACACTTTTCGACCATCCACCAAACCAGCCTGGATAGACTGCTCCTCGTCCAGTTCCTGACGCTCGAAATGCGACAGAAAGTTACCGATGTGGCTGAATTCCCCCATCGTGGTCAGGGCTTCGTAGAGGTTAAATGCATAAGGAGCATCTGCTTCCACTACATGCAACAGTCCGTTTGTGGCTGGCAGGTTGTAAGTGCCTTGCTTCACGGAAGCTTCATCCAATGCTGTCGCACCTAACGACAGGGGTTTGCCATTCAACATCTTCACCACCTCATTCGTTTCCACATTCATGTTGTACAGATTGTGAGCTACGTGGTTCATTACAAAATGCAACCCCACTGCAGAGTCTCCCTTCTCAGTCTGACAGAGATCCAGCAACGAATCCGCGTTGAAGGAACCATTCACGGGAGCCCAGACGGTCAATGTCTGGTCAGAGCCAAGAAGGTCTGCAAAGGTCACTCCAGTACGATGGTTGTTGTTATACACATGTGTCGCCTTCAGAACAGCTTGGAAATCGCTCAGTTGGGGATTCTTTTCCACCAGTTGCAGGAGAGTGGCGTCGCCATTCGTCCCAGCCATATCGAAGTGGTCACTCCACGAGTCTGAGCAACCCGTCAAGCCCCCCAGTCCCCAAAGGGGTAGGGCTAACGCGATGATGGTCTTATATATGTTCTTTTTCATGTACATTTTACATTTTACATTTTACATTCCTTTTCATTCTTTTTCTAATGTGTGTCCTCAGCTGTCAGGCCTGCATACACACTCTTAGGACAGAACTCGAAGTAGTTGATGGGGAGCTCGGCCTCGGCATTCTCGATGACGAGTTTGATGCGCAACCAATATTCCTTGTTGGGGTCAAGTGCCTGCGTGGTGAGAATCTTACGGAACTTAGCATTCATGGCACGCAAGTTGTTGGAACCACCCTGATTCCAGGAGTCCATATCTTTCATGTAGCCACGATTGTGCATGGCCTTGTCGATGGCACGGTTCTCTTCGTTGTTGTCAGTGTCAGCCACCCAACCGATGCTTGGGTCACCACCAAAGATACGGAAGTCGATAGGCAGTCCCATGGGTTGCATGTTGTCCTTCTCACCAAAGTAGATTTGTACCACACCACGGTCAGTACCTGATCCGTAGGCAAAACGAATCTCATAAGTGTTGGCAGGAACAGGAGGCAATTTGAAAGACACGTCGAACTGACCAATCAAATCGACGGCATCAGAATAGGTTGCCATCCATACACCACGTTCGCGCAGAGCAAGCGTAGGAATGATACCGTGGAAATCCCATCCGTCCACCTGTTTGAAGCCTGTCAGATGCTGTCCGTTGGTGTTGCCTCGTGCACCAGCATTGAGGAACTCAGGCGACATCGTGATGACATCCCAGCGGATGCGGTCGTTGAACACGACATCACGGGTCTGGGTGTTGTAGGTGAGCACGCCGTCAATATAGTGATAAATACCGTTGAGCGCCTGCTGATTGAGAGTGTCGACATGCAGTCCTGCCTCAGCCAGTTGCTGGTCGTGCATGTTCTTCATCTCAGTTGGTGTATAGACCTTGATGCCTCTCACGGAATAACGATTGGCCACACCCTTGCGGTTGATGAAGAGACCTGTAGATGGAGAAGACATCTTCATGATGGTGCCAGGCATCAGGGTAACATACCAGTCTGTGCAGTCAATGAGGTTGGGCATTGCACAGGTGGTCTTGTAGTCGATACCACTTTCAGCGATGGTGAAGTCATTGATGGCTCCATAGTAAGGAAGCAAATGGTAGGCGATGAAACGGTTCAACGGATTCTTGCGATTCGTCCACTCATCGTCGTAAAGACCAGCGTCTTCAGGGTACACCTCATCATAGATGGTCTTGGCGTATGCCTTGAGGTCATCCAGATTCATGATGCCAGCGTCAGCAAACACTTTGTTGGTCTCCACAAAAGCCGTGTAACGCTTGGAGCGTGTGGCTGGATAATACATACGGTATTCAGCACCTGAACGGTGGAAAGGAATACCTTTGTTGATAGAGTCAATACCTACAGAATAGCGGGTGTCCATATATTCGTAGAGGCTGTCGTTCAGTCCTGTCAGCGTGAGGGCCGACGTGAAGAGGCTGATGTTCATGTCTTCCAGCATCTTTTCTGGCAGATAAGAGCTGGAGGGCTGAATCACACGGTCGAGCGTGTGCACCACACCATTCTCCACAGAGTCATCGCGAACGACAAGCCTGGAAGCCATGTTGATGTAATACATCACATTGCCACCCACTGCATTACTGTCGCACGAGAACGTCAAGAAACGCTCATTCATGTTGGCCGTTGGAATATTTCCATCAGCGAGGTCAGTCGTGAAGTAAGTCTCTGGAATGAGGTGGTTCCACGAAAGCGTGTCACACTCTTCCTTTGTCAACTGATCCACACTGCTGTATCCACGTTCTTCCAGATAGGCATCGATGGCATCGTTGGTGGGCGCCAAGCAAGTGTAAGTGCCGTATGTGGCCATCATGCCATAGAGTCCTGAACGGTGCAGAATCTGAGTGAACTCGCTGTAGAGTTCTGGACGATTGTCGAGGTAGTCGCTGACCATCTCACCTGTGAAGGTGTAGTAGTTGCTACTGTCAGGTTCATCAGAGCAAGAGGTGAAGCCCGCCAGACCCCAAAGGGGTAGGGCTAACGCGATGATGATCTTATATATATTCTTCTTCATGTACATTTTACATTTTATATTTGACATTCCTCTACATTCTTAGAAGTTTTGTTCCGTATGATCAGTCACATAAGCTGGATTCTGATCCAGTTCTGTATTCTGTTTGAGTTCATCACGGTTGTAAGGCCAATAGAGCACATCCTCAGAAGCGAGTCTGATGCGAATGGCGCTGGTGTTCTCCTGGAACTTAGGCAACACCTTCTCGATGAGGCGGTCATTGTTTCCATCGCGACGGGAAAGGCGAACGAGGTCATACCAACGCTTGCCCTCAAACATCAGTTCACGCTGACGCTCATTGAGCACGAAGTCTTCCATTGCTGTGCGTGAAGTGGCATAGGTGTCGTAGGTGGGCAGACCAGTATTGGAGGTACGCTTGTTGTTGGCACGTTTCCACACAGCCACCACCAAGTCGTATGCGTTGCGATAGTGCTCCGTCTGCTCGTCAGTGAGCACAGCCCCTTCAGTTACATCACCAGCCAGTTCCACTTCAGCCTCAGCACGCATGAGCATCACGTCTGTCAGGCGATAGAGAATCCAGTTGGCGTAAGGTGTAGTGCGTACATTTCCTGTGACAGAAGGAGTCATACCTGATGTGGTAGTGGTGCGGAAGGAAACCGACTGGTTGACATATTTGGAGATGTAGGTCTTGTTGTTCTGGTCGATCATGTTCTCCAAATAACGGCAGTCGCTCTTCTCGAAATATTTGTTCTGTCCATTATTAACCTCACTGTTAAGATAGGTAGGTGCACCAATCTGTCCAGTCCTGTTGCTGTTGGAACCATAGAAACTGGAGACAGCGCTATTCGTGACAGATTGATTATTGACATAGTTGAGCTCGAAGATAGACTCGAAGCTATTGCCTGTACCAAAGATTTCATTGTAAGTATTGCCTGCAAAGTTACTGCCTGCAAGCGTCTCAGAGATAAGCGGGTAATCCCCATACAGCTCCACTGTCAGCGTAGTGGGGTTCTTGGCGTAGGCATCTTCATAGTCCTTTATCTTCTGCTGAATGACGAGGTTGCAGTAGTCTATGCACTTCTGCCACTCACCCTTCCAGAGATAGAGGTCGGCGAGCAAAGAGTAACAAGCCCAGCGAGTGATGCGACAAGTGTTCTCCACACTCTCTTCACCATAACTTCTGACTGCGTCTTCCTTCACGGCTTCCACATCAGCAATCAGGCTGTCAAGCACCTGCGCAAAAGGAGTTGCTTTCACACGATAGTTCTGACTATCGTCTATGGATGGTTGCGTGACGTATGGCACATTACGGAACGTGCGGATGAGATAGAAATAACTCAGGGCACGAAGTGTGGTTGCCTCTGCGAGGGTGGCACTCAACTCGGAGTCTGTGAAGTTCGGGTCGATGGCATTCACCCCTGGTGCATAATGCAACACGGTATTACACAGGTTGATGACCTCATAGAAGCTCTGCCAATTGGTGTAGTCATTGGTCTCGAGAATGTTCTCCTTGACAATCTGCTGAATATTGTTGTAGGCACCTGAACCAGTGGTCATGTTGTCGGAACGCAGCTCGCCCCACACAATCATTCGGTTGATGCAGTTTTGGCTTTCCAAATGGGCATAGCAGGAGTTGAGCGTACTGACAACATCCTTTTCCTCCGTCCAGTAGTTGTCGAGCACAATCTCATTCTGTGGCTCGATGGAGAGGAAATCGGAGCAGGAAGTCAAGCCCCCCAACCCACAGAGGGGTAGGGCTAACGCGATGATGGCTCTATGTATATTCTTCAGTTTCATAACTTCAATTTTTCAATTTCAATTAACTTCTTCGGTTGTGCGGTTAGAATTGAACTGTAACGCCAAGAGTGAACGAACGTGGGTTGGGTGTGCGAGCATTGTCGGTCGTCACACCATAGCCACCATAACTCACTTCAGGGTCAGCACCTGAATAGCCTGTGATACAGAAGAGGTTGTTGGCACTGAGGTAGAGGCTCAACTGGGTGAGTCCCCAATTCTTGATGAGTTTGGGGTCGAACGCATAACTGATCTGGCTGTAGTTGAGACGCATGAAAGAACCATTCTCGATGAAGCGGTCACTACCTAACCAGTTGTAGCCTTCCTGATAGAGGGCACGAGGGATGAGGGCTTGGTCACCTTCCACACGCCATCGCCAATTGACAGCAGAAGATTGGTTATTGTTGTTGTACATGCTCTCAGCCAACATGCGGGCACGGTTGATAATCTTGTTGCCGATGCGGAAGTTGAACTGGTTGTTCCAACTCCAACGGCCATATTGCAACTTGAAGCCCCAACCGCCTGTCACCTTTGGCAGGGAACTGCCCAGATAGACGATGTCGAGTTCGTTGATGTTACCATCGTGGTTGATGTCCTCGTAGATGGCATCACCACCCTTGAATTCATAGATGTATGTGCGGTCGTCGGATTCGTAGCAGAAGACGACAGGCGTAGTATAACCATTCTTGTCCACCACCACATTTCCATTGGCATCACGTGCCACAGGAGCATTGGGACCACTCACGCCAGCCACTTCATCAGGACTGTACTTGCTGTACTGATACACACCCTTGTAACGGAATCCGTAGATGGAACCGAAGGCATTATGAAGTTGTACGCGTGTGAGGTAAGAGCCGTTCTTCTTGTCGAAATCAGAGTTGAGCGATGCCAGAACGGTTTCATCCATCTTGGTGATTTCGTTCTTGTTGTTGGCGAACGACACATTGAAGCTGCCACGGAACTTGCCTGCCTTCACGATGTCCTGTCCGTTGAGGTTGAACTCCCAACCGTTGTTGACCATATCGCCTACGTTCTGATAGGCCAAAGCTGTGTAGCCCGAAGAGGTGGGGATGCGACGGTTCTGCATGAGCAGGTGGCTGGTGTGTTGGCGATAGACGTTGAAGTCGGCTGTGAACATGTTGTTGAAGAGGCCGAGGTCGAAACCAATGTTCCAAGTCTGCTTCTCTTCCCACTGGAGAGAGGAAAGACGGATGTTTTCGGGATAGACGCTGCCACCACGGTTGTAGGCTGCGCCGTTCACGTACTTGGAGAAGTAGAGGTATTCACCATTGGGCTGGTTACCCACGATACCCCAACCTGGACGGATGGAGAGCATGGAGAGCCAACGGAGGGGTTCCATGAAGGGTTCGTCGCTCACGTTCCAACGGAAGGAGAGGGCAGGGAAGTTTCCCCAACGGCTGTCGGCACCAAACTTGGTGGAGCCGTCGCGACGGATGGAGAAGTCGGCTATGTACCTGCCTTTGAAGGCATAGTGGGCTGAGAAAGTGAGATAGACACTGCGCCACTGGCCGGATGACGTTCCCAAAGAGGTGACGATACCTTCGGCAATGGGGGAGGAAATACCACCTGATGGGAGTCCACCAACGGTGGATGAGGTGGATTTGGATGAACCATCGGTCAACTGGAACTGTGCCATCGCCATGAGGGAGTGGTCAGGATTGTTGAAGTGAGGAGTGAAGGTCAACCGATGTGTTGTGGTCACAGCCGTGCTCTTGTGGGCATTGGCTGTGGTCTGGTTGTTGCGGGTGCTTGCCCATCCGTCGGTGATGAGACTGGAGGGGTAGAACGTGTCGTTGTATTTATTGAAGATGTTGAAGAGCACCTTGCCTTCGTACTTGAGCTGGGTCTGGTCTTCGGCTGTGCCCAAGAGGTTATAGACCAACTGGAACTCAGGCTGAATCTGATAGGTCGATTCGTCGTTCTTGGCCTGACGGGCAAGTGCTACGGGATTGACGTACTTATACTGGTCTTTCTTCAACTCTGCCGAACAGGTGGAGAGCATGTGGTAGTAGTCGGACAGGTCGTTGCCGTTTGCGTCCTGCTCATAGATGGAGAGGTTCGGCATCTTCTGATAGGCGATCGTGAGCAGGTCGGGGGTGTCCTGATCGGTGTAGTTCTTCTGATTGCGGGTGTAGGTCATGTTGAAGTTCGTCACGATCTTGATGCGGTCGCTCACGAAGTAGTCCAATGCTACACGGGTTGTGAAGCGCTGGAGCTTCTGGGCGATGACCGTACCTGTCTGATGGTCGTAACCACCTGCGATGCGGAAGTTGGCTTTCTCACCACCACCGGAGAGGCTGACGTAGTGCTTCTGGAGGACACCCGTCTGACGGATAGCCTTGCGCCAGTCAGTGTTGTTGTTGTACATCTCATACTCGTTCCACGAAGGGTCGTAGTTGAACTCACGGATGTCGGCGGCCTGGTCGCTGAGCGTGGGGTTGTAGTAGGCTTCCTTCATGAGCATCGTGTATTGGTCACCATTCAGGAGACGGATGCCACGAGGCTGATGGGTGAGCGTGATGCGGTAGGAGTACTGCACCTTGGTCTTACCACGTGCTCCACGCTTGGTCTTGATTTCGATGACACCATTGGCACCCTGTGAACCATAGATGGCGGTTCCGGCTGCGTCCTTCAGCACAGAGATGCTGGCGATGTCGTCGGGGTTGACGTTCAGGAGCTCGGCGAACTGGTCTTCGGTGGCGTTGGCATAGTCGAAGTTGGCGTTGTAGTCGCTCTCGAAGATGTTGCCATCCACCACGATGAGGGGTTCGCTGTTGCCGTTGATGGAGCTGACACCACGCAGACGCATGCTGGTGCCTGAACCAAGGTTACCAGAGTTGCTCACGATGTCGAGACCTGCGATACGTCCCTGAAGGGCTTCGTCCACGCTGGTCATGGGCAGACCCTCGAACTCCTTAGCGTCGATGGTCTGGTGGGCGATGGAAAGCTCACGTTCAGGAATGGCCAATCCGCTGGTCTGGGCGATGCGCTGGCTCTTCACCACCACTTCGGTCAGCTGGGTGTTGCTCTTGAGAGTAATCTTATAGGTGGTTCCCTTGATGGGAATGATTTGGGTCTCGTAGCCCACGTAGGAGATCTTGAGGCGGTTCTTGGGGTCCACGATGCGGAAGGCAAAGTTACCATTGATGTCGGTGACGGCATGCGCCACGATACGGTTGGCCTTGTCTATCTCCACCACGTTGCAGGCCATCAGCGGGTCGATGTCATCCTGCACCACACCCTGAATCATCGTGCCTGGGGCTTGGGAATAGCCCCCCAGCGCCCAAAGGGGTAGGGCTAACGCGATGATGGCCCTTTTTATAGTATGTATATGATTGAGTCTCATATATGATATTGTATTATTCTTGGTTTTCTATGTGCTTACGTTTTGCTTACGTTGCGAAGCCCTCCCTCTTAGGGGACGGGGGCTCTACTTATACTGCAACACCCCATCAATCTGATGAATCACGGCGACGGAAGAGGTGTAGAGGTTCTTGGCCGTGGTGGCGTCGGGCGAATCGTATTGGTACTCGCGAGCCATGAGGTTGTGGAGTCCCTTGTTGGTGACCACCTGACGGGTTTGACCCTTGCCATCGGTCACCGTGATGCCGTCGTTGGACACCTTGGTGCGAAGTTTGTAGTAGGAGAGGTTGCCGTCAGTCACCTTGTAGGCTGAGGTCTCGTACTCTCCCTGGTCGCTGCCCTGGCCGACATAGAAGGCTTCGTCCTGAATGTGGTACTTGATGAAGTTCTCAATCTCCGTAGTGAGGCTGTCCTTCACCTCTGGGTCTTCTTCCTGCTCCACCTGTTCCCAAGTAGGCAGTTTATGCGTGTTCTGCAAGTCACGGATGGCCTCGTTGGTGGGCACGAAGACGGTGTAGCGATAAGTGTTGAAGAGGCTGATGTTCTGACTGGGCGCACCATGTTCGTCGGAACCGATGACGTGCTTGGTGACCAGATATTGCGAACTCTGCAAGAGGTCGTGGAAGGCGCTGAACTCCTCGTGCTCGCCCAAGATGTCAAACACGCTCTTGCGGGCGGTCATGATGGGTTCCTCCTCGATGATGTAGGTCTTTCCGTTGCCTTCGACGGACTCGTCGTAGATGGCCACCACCTTGATGGGCTTGGCGTTCTCAATCTGATAACCTCCCTCTACCGTCATGCCTCCCACACCAGCGGTTGCGTTGGCCACCTTCACCACCGAACCACCCTTGGTGCGATAGTAAGTGTTGCCGTCCTCCACATTGCCGATGACGATGTGGGTGTTGAGGATGTCTTCGAGACGGTTGGTGATCTGGGCGTAAGTGGCCTCGCCGATGGAGTCACCCACCTGCCCTGTAGTTGTGTCGTAGTTCCAGATGCTTGCCCACACTTTCTCCTGCTCGGTCTGAGCCGTAGGCTTGTAGTGGAAGCGGAAGAGCTGGGTGCTGGTCTTGCCGTAGGAACAAGGGTCGATGTAGTCGAGCAGAGACGTGTTGTTGGGAACGAACAGGCTGTAGTAGGTGTTCTGAGAGTTGAGGTAGATGTCGAAGCCCAACTGCTCCACACCCCAGTAGAGCACGCTCATAGTCTCGTTGATGAGGGTAGGGAAGGTGACGGAGATGTAGGCCACTGGATTGAACACCTTGTTCGTCAGATAGACAGCTCCGTTACAAGCCAAATAGACGGAATCGACATACTGCTCCTCCAGTCCCAGCTCATCGTTGGCATCGTTGAGCACGGTGTAGAATTTGCTGGGCACGGAATTGGTGAAGGAGTTGAGCATGTTCACGTTGATCATCTTCGAGACAACCTTGTCGGGCACATTCTCCCACGAGCCGTAGTAGTCCTGGAGCACCTTGCCGGCACCCTCGTTCCAATAGCGGTCGAGGGCTTCATCGCTGGGCACGAGCATCACGCCCATGTTCTCCTGAAGAGCCACGTTCTGCGCTGTGGTGGCAGTGGTGGCGCTGTAGAACTCGTTCCAGGCAGGGTCGAACTTCAGCATGCCGTTCACAGGTCCCTCGTCTGGCGTCAAGTCGAGCGGCTCACCATTCTTGCTGCGCTCTGAGAAATAACGCTTCTCATAGAGCGTGTCGATGTCCGTATTATATAATCTATTGTACTCGCGCGTGATGGGGTCAGTCTTTCCGTGACGGTAAGGAGCACAGAAACGGTTCAGCAACTTCGCATACCCCTGCGTGTTGGGGCGCTTGCTGATGAGGTCGGCCATGTTGGGGAGTGGGGTCATCACCTCAGCCATCTTGTGCACGAATCCGTTGGAGCACTTGATGTTCTGCTCGGCTATCATGACGCCGTTCACGTTGGCATCGCCTGGCTGACGCTCAGTGGTGTAGTTGAAGAGGAAGTTGCAGTCCTCGTTGGTGATGAGCTTGTTGTTGAGGAACATCTCGATGAAATGAATCATCGGAGGACTGGTCACGTCGCTCATGCACACGATATTCTCCCCACGCTCACGATAACGTGCCCAGTAGGGGTTGTCGGGCATTTGTACAGGACTGACTACAGGCACAGAGTCATACTCGCTCGTGGCCGTGAGTCGGCGCATGCAGTCACCCTCAGTAGGGCCCTCGCTACTGCTCAGATAAGCCACCTGACAGGCATTGTTGATCATGCTGCCATAGAGGAGCAACTTCTTCTGGGAAAGGCTCAAATCATTGTAGCCCCGAACGCCCCACGAATTGTGCTGATAGAAACGGTTGAATGCGTCGTCATCCGCCACAAACAGCGTCTTGCTACCCGTCTTGGCCAGCACATCCTTGTAGCCCAGGTCTTCAATCAACCTCACCGTGTTGGTGTAGTTGCCCTCCGAGTTCAGATAGTCGTAGATGCTCGAGCCCAACCAGCTGGGGTCTTCCTTCGCCAGGTCGTAGCCCTCACAAGCCGACAATCCTCCGACGGCCATCAAGGCCATACCTACCCATTTGGACAAGCCAAGGAATCGATTCAGTTTTGTCTTCATATAGGACTTAATTTATATAAAACAATTTGGGTGCAAAGTTACGCCTTTACACCCAAATCCACCTTATGCCACGTTACACGGATTTTCACATACGTTACATTTCTCAACTGTCAACTCTCAACTCTCAACTGTCAACTCTCAACTCTCCTTATACCATTCCGCATACATGATATAATGCTGCGCGATGCCCACGTTCAGTTCCTTCGCTTGTTCAGGATCCACCTTCTTGATGAACTTCGCAGGCACACCGCCCCACATCTCGCCGTCACCCACCTGTGTGCCCTTCAGCACCAAAGCGCCAGCCGCGATGATGGCACCCTCGCCAATCACAGCATCGTCCAGCACCGTCGCACCCATCCCGATCAGCGCACCGCTCTTCACCGTGCAACCATGCAGGGTCACGTTGTGTCCGATGGTCACATCGTCGCCAATCTCGATGGCCGCCTTCTTATACAAAGTGTGCAGGCACGACCCATCCTGAATGTTCACCCTGTTTCCAATCTTGATGTAGTTCACGTCGCCCCTCACGACTGCGTTGAACCAAACCGTGCATTGGTCGCCCATCTGCACATCGCCCACAATCGTTGCGTTCTCGCTGAAATAACAACCTTCACCCCACTTCGGAGTCAGGCCACAAACTGTCTTAATCAAAGCCATATTCTTATGAAATTTTCCGCAAAGGAAACCAAGATGGGTTTATTTAATGATGATCTTCTTTCCATTCCGAATGTACACACCCTTTGTATTTGGTTTTCCACTCAGCTTCCGCCCGTCAATCGTCTATCCGGATGGCATTCGTGAAATTAGTCGCCGCTTGCGGCTTCGTGAAATGCACTTCCTTTCTGGATGGAAAAATTAGTTTTCATTCGTTAAATTCGTTGTTGAAAATAAGCATATAGAAACTCCCGAAAGTTAAGAATCTTATTTGTTCATATATTTGCGCCCCACTAACCTATTGATAGATGGGACCGAAGTTCTGACAGGCGCGATAGTCTGCCCCCTCTTTGTCCATGCCGAAAGCGTTCCATGCGGCGGGACGGAAGATGTCCTTGTCGGCAATGTTGTGCATCGAAACAGGGATGCGCAGAATGGAACATAGCGTGATGAGGTCGGCTCCGATGTGGCCGTAGGCGATGGCACCATGATTGGCTCCCCAGCAGTTCATCACCGAATAGACGTCCTTGAAGCAGTCCTTCTTCTCGTCGAGACGGGGCACGAACCAAGTGGTTGGCCATGTGGGGTCTGTGCGCTTGTCGAGGATGTCGTTGGTCTTGGGGTCGAGTTCCACCGTCCATCCCTCGGCGAGTTGCAGGACGGGACCAAGCCCAGCCACCATGTTCACACGCATCATCGTCATGGGCATGCCACCCTTTGTGAGGAAATGTGAACTGTAGCCTCCACCGCGGAAGTAGTCGCGGTCGGCAGGCATCCAGCTGGTCGCCTTCAGACAGGCCTCCATGTCTGCCTCGCTGATGTTCCAATGCTCCTTCATCGTGGGCTTGCCCTCTGTGTCGGTCATCGAACCTGTGGCATCGAGCGTGGTGGCGCCACTGTTGATGAGGTGGATGAATCCTCCACCAGCCAAGCCTTCAGGACGTTTGCCAGCCACACGTTCCACGGCCTCTGGACTCCAGTAGGTGCGGATGTCGCTGAACATCACGCCTCGGTTGGTCAGCAGGTGGCCAAAGAGCATGGAAAGACCGTTCAGGAAGTCGTTCTCAGTGGCGAGCACATCAGCCTCACGCGTCCCGTTCCAGTCGAACGAGGTGCAGAGCATAGATTCTGGGAAGTCGAAGTTGGGCTTGTAGTCTGTCCATTGACGCTGACCCTGCACACCGCCGAAGAGGGCATTGTGGCCCAGCGCCTCCTCTTTGTAGCCCATCTCCAACAGACGGGGATTGCCGTGCATCAGGTCGCGGATAATCATCATCGTCTTCACCGTGAACTCCCAATCAGCATCCTTCTCCTCGCGATTCTTTCCCTTTCCTTTGCCGTTGAAGGTGGTCATCGGTGTGCCTGGGAAGAGCGGACGGTCTTCATTATAGTCGTGTCCCTCCTGTGGCTTGCAGTATTTCTCCACCCATTGCATGGCCTTCTTGAACTCTTCTGGGTCGTAGATGCCGAAATCCACACGGCGCAGAATCTCCACCAACGACACATACTCCGTCCGCATGCCTAAATAGTGTTGCAGGAAGTCAGCATCGACGATGCTTCCGGCGATGCCCATGCAGGTGTTGCCCATCGACAGATAGCTCTTGCCCCTCATCGTGGCCACAGCTTGGGCGGCACGGGCGAAACGCAGTATCTTCTCTGCCACGTCGGCTGGGATGCTGTTGTCGTTCAGATCCTGCACATCGTGTCCGTAAATGCCGAAGGCTGGCAGACCTTTTTGTGCATGGGCAGCCAGGACGGCGGCCAGATAGACGGCTCCTGGACGTTCTGTGCCGTTGAATCCCCACACGGCCTTGGGGTAGTGCGGATTCATGTCCATCGTCTCCGAACCGTAGCACCAGCACGAAGTCACCGTGATGGTCGAACCCACGCCTTCTCTCTCGAACTTCTCAGCACAGGCGGCACTCTCAGCCACACGACCAATCGTCGTGTCGCTGATGACACACTCCACAGGCGAACCGTCGCCATTGCGCAAGTTGTTGGTGATTAACTCGGCCACAGCCTTGGCCAGCGCCATAGTCTTTTCTTCCAGGCTCTCACGAACGCCGCCCTGACGACCGTCGATGGTGGGGCGGATGCCAATCTTGGGATAAGTAGTTTTCATATACGTTTGGTTTACAACAGATTCTTTTTTGAACGAAGTACCGAAAGCGGGGCTCGAACCCGCACGGGCGCAATGCCCAAGGGATTTTAAGTCCCTCGTGTCTACCATTCCACCATTTCGGCACTGTAGGCTTTCAAGTATAATAAAATGTATAATATATAATGGCGAACTTAATGCCGATGAGCCGAATGGCTATTATATATTATACATTATATATTGTATATTAACTTGGTTGCGGGGGCAGGACTCGAACATGCGACCTCCAGGTTATGAGCCTGGCGAGCTACCAACTGCTCCACCCCGCGATGTGACGTTTGCAATGTGCTGAAAAGAGGTCTCTTTTGCAATTGCGAGTGCAAAGGTAGTGCTTTTTGGGGACATGACAAAATAAATTTGGAAAAAAGTTGCGGGGATGGGATTTTTTTCGTTACTTTGCCGACAAAACTCCACCTAAATCATCATTTTATGTACACTTCACCTGTTCTCCGTCTGTTCGTTTTGCTCTGTTGGGCAATGCTTGGATTGCATGCTCATGGGCAAGTTCGGAAGCATGTTCCGTCCACTGCGGTGGTGAGTCGGAAAGCTTCTCCAGCCTCTTCTGTGGGTCAGAAGGTGACTCCCTCGGTGCCTGTTGCGAGTCTGAAGGATTCGACTTCCACATTGGTGAAGACGGATTCTGGACAATGGCGCCTGTATGAGAAGGGGGATGCCACGTTTTATTCACATCGTACGCATGGTCGCTTGATGGCTTCGGGCGAACGCTATGACAAGAACGGGTATTTCTGTGCCCACAAGAAATTGCCGTTTGGGACGAAGATTCGAGTGGTGAACAAGAAGAATGGCAAAGAGGTGATCGTTTTGGTGAAGGATCGTGGTCCCTTTGCCAAAGGCCGTGTCATCGACCTGAGCAACAAGGCAGCCGAAGACTTGGATATGCTGAGGGCTGGGGTGGCGCCTGTGGAACTTTGGATAGAAGAAAAATGAAGGATTGACGTTTCGTTCAATTCTTTAATTCCTCCAATTCCAAACTTGCTTCCGTCCATTCGTCTTCAGCTTCAACGAGTTGGGCTTTCAGTTCGCCATATTGGGTGAAGAGGGTGGTGTCAGTGGCACCTTCTGGGGTGGCGAGTTGGGTTTCTATCTTGGCAAGCTCTTCTTCCAATTTTGCAATCTTTTGTTCGGCTGTCTCGACGGCTTTCTCGGCTTTCTTGATGGTCTTGTTGCGCTCCTTGAGTTCGGCAAAGGAAAGGAGCGATTGGACTTTGGCACCTAAATCCTTATCAGTTGAGAGTTGAGAGTTGACAGTTGATAATTGAGAGGAACTGGTTGAAGGCTTGGCGTTGAGGGATGTTCCTGATGGACTGCCTGTACTGCTCAGGTTCTTGCCCAACTCGTTGAGGCTTTCAATCTGTTTCTTTTGTAGGAAATCGTAGATGCCACCCAAGTGTTCGCGCACTTTGCCTCCTCCAAATTCATAGACTTTGTTCACCAATCCGTCGAGAAAATCACGGTCGTGGCTGACGATGATGGCTGTGCCGTCGAAATCGCGGATAGCTTGTTTCAGCACATCTTTCGACTGCATGTCGAGGTGGTTGGTGGGCTCGTCGAGAATGAGCAGGTTGACGGGTTCGAGCAGGAGGCGAATCATGGCGAGTCGGCTTCGTTCGCCACCTGAGAGCACCTTCACATATTTGTCTGAGGCCTCGCCTCCAAACATGAACGCGCCCAGAATGTCACGTATCTTCAGTCGGATGTCGCCTTTAGCCACACGGTCGATGGTGTCGAAAACGGTCACATTCCCGTCCAACAGCTGTGCTTGGTTTTGGGCGAAATAGCCAATCTGCACGTTGTGGCCAATCTTCAGGTTGCCCTCGAAGGGAATCTCCCCCATGATGCACTTGACGAGCGTGGATTTTCCCTCGCCGTTGTTGCCCACGAACGCCACTTTCTCGCCTCGCTTGATGGTCAGATTCACATCGGAAAAGACAAGGTGAGAGTTGAGGGTTGAGGGTTGGGAGTTTAGAGTTGAGGGTTTAGAGTTGAGGGTTGAGAGCGGGTATTCCTTCTTCACATCCTCACAGATGATGGGGTAGTCGCCACTTCTGAGGCAAGGAGGAAATTTCAGATGCAGACTGCTGGTGTCCACTTCGTCCACCTCGATGGGAACCATCTTCTCCAGCATTTTTATGCGCGATTGTACTTGGTTGCTTTTGGTGGGTTTATAGCGGAATGTCTCAATGAACTGCTTGATGTCCGCAATCTCCTTCTGCTGATTCTCGTATGCACGCAACTGTTGTTCGCGACGCTCATCACGCAGTTTCACGTACTCGTCATATTTCACCTTGTAGTCGTTGATGCGATGGCAGGTAATTTCGATGGTGCGGTTGGTCACATTGTTGATGAACGCGCGGTCGTGGCTCACCAGCATGACGGCATTGGCTCGTTGCATCAGAAACTGCTCCAGCCACTGGATGGAACCGATGTCGAGATGGTTCGTTGGCTCGTCGAGGAGCAGGAGATCAGGCTTCTGGAGAAGAAGCTTGGCCAGTTCGATGCGCATGCGCCATCCACCAGAGAACTCAGCCGTGGGACGGTCGAAGTCAGCACGTTGGAATCCCAGACCTTGCAGGGTTCGCTCCAGTTCGGCGTGATAGTTCGCGCCTCCCATCATCGTGAAGCGATCGTTCTCGTGGGTGAACTTCTCGATAAGCGCCATGTACGACTCGCTCTCATAGTCCGTTCTGCGGGCAATCTCGTCGTTCATCTTGTCTAAACGTTCCTGCATCTCGCTGATGTGGGCAAAGGCCGTCTCAGCTTCCTCCATCACCGTTCGGCTGTCGGCCAGCACCATCACCTGGGGCAGGTAGCCGATGGTGATGTCCTTCTGGCGCGACACCTGTCCGTAGGTGGGTTCCTGCATGCCGGCAATGATTTTCAGCATGGTGCTCTTGCCCGCTCCGTTCTTGCCCACGAGGGCGATGCGGTCTTTGGGGTTGACCACGAAACTGGCATCTATGAAGAGAGGTGTGGCGGAAAATTCCACACCCAATTTGTCAATCGAAATCATCTTGTCTGTCGTCGTTGATTAGTCGAAATCATGAATCTTTTGTCCTTTGTTCTTGGTGAACTTGCCAAACTGCACGGCCAGGTTGGGACATCGGTGGTAGCAACGCAGACAGCCTGTGCAGTGCTCGTGTTTCCAGACAATCTTGCCCGTGTCGTCAGTGGTGATGTTGCCCATCGGACATCCACGCACACAGCGTTTGCAACGGATGCACCGCTTGTTGGTGTGGAAGTACTTGTCCGTGACGAGGAATCGGTTGAAGGGTGGTCTCAGCACGTATGTCTTCATCCAGGCCATCTTGCCCCTCACCACATCCGTCTTCGTCTCCCGATTCTTGATGCTCTCAGCAATATCAGGAATCCTTTTCAGCGTCTCCTGCACCTTTGCTGTCGCCACCTCGTATTTGTCCACATCAAAGCCAGGCAGACACACGTAGGTGTTGGGCATCCTGACTGACACCACCAGATCGGGCTTTCGTCCGATGGCTTTGCTGAGCACCTTGTCTGCATAGCCGATGTCATCACCACAAGTCATCACCACCCACACATACTGGGCACTCTTGATTTCCTCTCGATGCGCCTCGATGTACTCATTCACCACCTTGGGAATGCCCCATCCATAGACAGGGAAGACCATGCCGAAAATCCCCTCTCCATCCTCTTCGAGAGAGGGGAGGCATCCTTTCAATTTGTCTGCAACCCATTGGCTGTTGCCTGTGCCTGAAAAACAATAAATCACGTTACTATATTATATATATGTGTACGAAATCAGTCGGAAAACCTATTCATTTCTCAACGAACCTGAACACCCTGATGCCCGTATGCTTAGGCTGTTTCATCTCGTATTCGTAGAAAGTCTCCGTGCTCATCAGCACCTTCTTGTAGAGGCTCGACGCATGGAGCAGATGGAGTTGTCCGTTTTGCCAGAAAGCGATGCCGATGTGACGCGTGTCAAGCCCGTCCGAATCCGTCAGCATGGCCACGATGTCGCCATCCTTAATGACACCTAATGCCGAGTCCTGCTTCCATTGCATGTTCTTCTTGGGAAGGTAGCGGAACTTCCTTCCGTTGGTGGCCTGCTCATATTTCTTGATGATGGGCACAAACTGCGGATGGTTCTTCAGCTGCTTGTAGAGGGTGGGGTGGGCAGACATGTAGTTGATGTTGATGGTCTGAATGGCCGTAAAAGCTCCCAGATCAGAAGACTTTTGGGAGGCCTCGTTCATCGACCCAGCAATAGGGAGAGAAGGGGCAATGTCCTTCACGATGCCCAAGCGTTCGTTGTCCTCAGCCCACCACGTGAAGTAGTGCAGACGAGAAGTGTAGTCCGTCATCTTTCCCTCGCGGAAACGAATCGTCGAGAGGTTTCGGCAGAAGTCGTCAAACGTGCGCTTGTCCTGCTGGTCGCACATTGCCAGCGCCACCACCGTTTCCACAAACGTGGTGCAGTCAAGCCCGTGCAGGTTCACAACCAGGTGTTCCTTGTCGCCCAGTTCGAGCGTTTGTCCCACGTATGGCAATCCTAAGAACTTCTTTCCAAAATAGAAAATGGGACTTTCCGTACCCCGCTGATGTTTCGCCATATCCAGCAGCTTCACCACCAGCGCGCTGTCCCCCTGCGAATATTCCACACTCTGTGCGTGCATGCCCAGCGTCATCGCCAAGGCAAGCACCATCATCATCCATCTGTTCTTCATACTTGTCATGTTCAATTTGTCAACTGTCAACGTCGTGCTGAAGGTTCTCAACTGTCAACTGTCAACTCTCAACTCATTGGTGTTTCTCCTCCTTCTTCTTCTCAGCTTTTTGCAGTTGAGCAGAGATGTCCTGTGTGCCACGGGTGTCATACCTCCCGTTGACGAGGCTCTGCATAAAGTCATTGGCACGACTCAAAAGTTCGTTGTCATCGCTGATGAGATGAACAAGACGCTGTAAATGGTCAAGTTGGCTGTTTTCTGACATAGGAAAAAACTATTTAGATGTTAAATGTCAAATGTTAGAAGTTAAATGTCGAATATTAATGATGCCACAAAGTTAGGTAATCTTTAAGAATTATCCATCACCCACACCCATTTTTTTCACTTCATGACAGAAAAAAGCCTCATTTCCCATCATAATCCCTCCTTTTCCAACGAAATTGTCCATCGTGATGCGCACAAACAGATAAAATTCTTGTACAGACAAGAAAAAATGTAAAAAGTCTCAAAAAAGTTTTGTGGTTTGACGGATTTTCCCGTAATTTGCCCCTAAATATGGACAAAAGCTTTTCACGTGAAAATATGCAATACATCAGCTTTTACAAGGAACGGCTGCCTTTCAAGCCAAAGACGAATGTGGTCATCTATTTTGATGTCGCGGGCATAGGGCAAAAGTTCTTTTATACGACCCTAAATGAACGCTACGAGTCTATCGTGAGCGCATTCCGTCGTGGTGGACTGGAATTCTGTTTCCTGCCAAAGATTGCACGCGACATGGATCTTGACAAAATCTACCACTACTTCAATCCTCAGGCAAGTCCCAATGATCACCTTCCATATATTCCCCATGATGATCGCGATTTGTTGGAATATGTGGTTGCCGATTACGACAGGGAGCGTATGGAACCTGGACTCATCCAGTACATGGGTGAGAATTTCGACGAGGAAGACACCTATACTTATGCTTATACCCCTATACCCAGATCTTTCGACGATCGTCCAGATGAATTCATAGACAGGTATGTGAGTGCGCATGGTGTTGCCAGAAACCTCTTTGAAGTGAGACGTGCTGTAGATGTCTTCTCTGATGAAGATAGTGTTGCAGACAATTGTGAAGTACCATGTGAACAAGCCGTTCCCGAAGAACACCCGTCTTTCTGGCGCTCGATGAGGAGGAGATTCATGCGAAATGAGCCAGCAAAACAATGCAGACGGATGACTGCTGCCCCCATGCCTGTGTCGGATGAACCAAGCATAGAGGACATGATGAGCGAAGTGCAGATCCTGATTGAGCAACTCAGACAGAGCGGAGTGGGCGAGGTTGTGCTTCAACGCTTGTTTCAGCCAACCAAGCAACTAAGCCGAATGCGTATTCGTTACGGACGCATCTTCCTGACGGATTACAACGATATGGAAATCAAAATGCATCCATTGTCAAAAGCGCTTTATCTCCTCTTCTTGCGTCATCCAGAAGGCATTTCATTTTCTGATCTTCCCGACTATCGAAAAGAACTCTTGCGCATGTACGAGTTGATGTCCGGGCGTGACAGCCGTGAGGACATTCGCAGGAGCATTGATGATGTGACTGACCCTACACGCAATTCCATCAACGAGAAATGTTCTCGCATCAAGCAGGCCTTCTTGCGAGAATTTGATGACAGCATTGCACGCAACTACTACATCACTGGTGGGAGGGGCGAACCAAAGAAAATATTGTTGCCAAGAGATATGGTCACTTGGGAATAACCAATTGAATTTAGAGCATGCGGACAAGAAAAGAATATATGGATATCATCAAGGCTCATGCAGAAGAATTGCAGTCACGCTTTGGCATCACTTCCATGCGGTTGTTTGGTTCTGTGGCACGAGACGAACATCATGAAGGGAGCGATGTTGACATCTTTGTGACGATGCCTCCCAAGATGATGAACTACATAGCCGCTGCTCAATATCTGGAAGAACTGCTTGGTAGCCAGGTGGATTTGATACGTGACCATAGTCACCTCCGCCCCTTCTTCCGCAAACAAATAGAAAGAGATGGAATCACTATCATACCAGCAGTTGCAGGTAGTTGAAGACTTGCTTGAGCAGATACACCATGCCATTCTTGAATTGAAAGAATGGAACAAAGGTGTTGATAATCCAGATGCATGGCTTATGTCAGCAGATGGAATGAAAACGCTTGCTGCCAATTGCATGATGATAGAGGCGATAGGGGAAGGATTCAAAAAAATAGATTCAATGACGAAAAAGCTCTTGTTGCCCACACGTCCAGAAATTCCATGGAAGCAGGTGATGGGTATGCGTGACCATATCGCTCATGGCTATTTCGATATCAATGCGGATCTTGTTTGGGACACTATTCAGAGCGACTTGACACCCCTTCAAGAGGCTGTGGAGTTTAGGTTTCATTGGAGAAATAGTCCCGCATCCGTCACCCACAATAGCGTAGTGTGTGCGATGACATTGCCTCACTCTTTGCAAGGACTTTGCGATAGTCTTTGACCAATGAATGCGATAGCCTGTTTACCCATAAAAATGAAGGTGGATACCCATTCAGAGCGTCCACCTTCATTGATTGTATCAGATAAGTATTACTTCACCACCACTTTTTTCACCTTTCCGTTTGAATAACGGATAATGTTCACACCTTTCTGCAAAGTGCTTATTGCTTTACCATCTATCGTATATATCTGGTAATCTCCTTCAGTAGCCTTTACATCAGCAATGGCATCAACCACTTCCATTTCCTTGACAAGCCAGAGAACAGCATCGCCATCGCTGGTCTTCTTGTCAGCCCAGCAACCCATGTTGTCCTTCTTTGGCCAATCCACACCAACCATACCAAGCGACTCGCTGAATGAGTAATAAGTTTCTCCTCCAATAATTGTGGAAGAGATACCCAATGCCTCTTTCATGACTGGTGCAGAAGTCATAGACCATCCATCTGTTCCAGCAAGACCCACATAATATTCACCATCGGTAATGTAATATTTACCATCACCAGCTTCCTCGAATCTCAATGCGCATGGTTCTTCACCAATGCTGATACCATCATCTGAAAGCGTCATATAGTATTCATTCTGCTTGCTTTGGAAAGAATAGGTCTTCTCCATGTCAAACATAAAAATCATGGCAAAAGAACCTGTGATAGTCACGTCATTCGCAGGCATTGTTGCAGGAATCTCACTCCAACCAGAGAAGATATAACCCTCTTTGTGTAATGGCCGCACCATACTCTAATGTTTGAGTCTTGTAGGTATTGCCATCAACCACATAAGTCAAGGTGTATTTGTTGACCTTGAAAGATCCCATAACTATCACATCATTTGCAGGCATCGTCTTAGGAATCTCACTCCAACCAGAGAATGTATATCCTTCCTTTACTGGTTCATCTTCAGGGAATATCTCTTCTCCATACTCATATTCGTAGGTGACCCAAAACTCTTCGTCCACATAGAAGCTCATTTCATGCATCCGTGCTGGGTCATTCTCGTCGGAGCAGAAAACAAAATCCTTACCCTTATAGGTATAATGCCACTCGTAGCAGGGAGTGATGCCTGGATCCAAGAAAATGGAATGCTCCAAAATCTGTCCACCTGCTAAAGTTCCCAATTGAGAGGTGTTCGTGCTTCTCGCAATCACTGAGTAATCGTTGGAGTTTTTCACAACCAAATCTGTCACACAAATAGATTCCGCTCCATTGTTGACAAGATTGAATTGTACAATATTGCCAACAATACTAGTAGTTTCCGAAGAAAGATTATGCTTATAACTAGGAATGAACGGCTTAAAAGTAAGCATGAGCTCTGTTTCATGATTACTTGAAAAGAAGTTAATGTAATACAAACGATAATCGCCAATGCTCTTTATTGTCAACTGATCTAAGAAACTCATGTAGAACAAGGTTTCAACTGCATCTACCAACTTCAGTTCCTTCGGTAAAGCTACATAGCCATAAACATCATTGGCGGTGAACACAAGTGCCAAGTCTTTCGTCTTTATGGAATTCCCTTCAGTATATGTGTTAACGTCTGGGATAGTGTTCGACGATCCATAATAGATGACATAAGTGGGAGCATCAGGATTTTGAGCAGATGCCATCAGACAAGCGAAGCTGACGATGAGCATACATAAGAATAATTTCTGTTTCATGGTCTATATTATTGAGAATAACTGACTCCTATAAGAAATGTCCCAAAGAGCCAGTTACTCTATTGAAAAAATGATTACTTCACAAATACTTTCTTCACGCTTCCGTTTGTATAGCGGATTATGTTCACACCTTTTTGCAGAGTATCAACAGCCTTGCCATCAATTGTGTGAATGTCCTTTGTTGATTTGACATCATCAACAACACAACTCTTGATTGCCGTTTCATCTTCTGTTAGAGCGACGATGTTTCCAAACTGATTCCAGGGGTCTCGTGCTTTATATTTACTGATTACACCTTCTAGCACATGTAGAGTGGCATATTCAATATAAGCATCTTTGAATGCATCTGTACCTGCTGATGGAGGATTTGCAGCATAACAATACACATCTGTCAGTTCTATACATTTAGAAAAAGCACAATCTCCAATCTCTCTCACACTAAAAGGAATGGTAATAGATGTTATGCCTGAACATTCCGAGAAAGCATATGATCCAATAGTAGTTACACTCTCTGGAATTTCGATGGAAGCCAAGCTGCTACAACCAGAGAAAGCATATGATCCAATAGTAGTTACACTCTCTGGAATTTCGATGGAAGCCAAGCTGCTACAACCAGAGAAGGCATAATAGCCGATGCTCGTTACGCTGTTGGAAATGTTCACGGAAGTCAAGCCGCTACAATTCTCGAAAGCACCCTGACTAATGGATGTGACGCTGTTTGGAATAGTCAAAGAAGTCAAGCCGCTGCAGTTCTGGAAAGCCCCCCATCCGATACTCGTCACGCTGTTTGGAATAGTCACGGAGGTCAAGCCGCTACATCCATAGAAAGCTCGACCACCGAT
>CAJOGQ010000032.1 GCA_905234125.1 uncultured Bacteroidaceae bacterium
TCAGGAACAGACAATGACGTCGCTCGAAATTGCCGAGCTGACAGGTAAAAGCCACTCTCATTTGATGAGAGACATCAGAAATATGGAGCCCGCTTGGGAAAAAGTCAACGGAACCAAATTTGGATTGGTTGACTATCGCGACAAAAAAGGCGAATCTCGCCCCTGCTACCAACTCACCAAGACCGAGTGCCTCTACATCGCCACGAAGTTCAACGACGAGGCTCGTGCGAAACTGGTGCTTCGCTGGCAACAGTTGGAACTCGCCGAGCAGGAGCGCCGACAGCAGCTCTGCCTGCCCAGTCCGAAGAAGATTCTGGCCATGGCCGACGAGATCATCGGCGAGGGGCTGCGTGGAGAACGGCTGCAAGCTGAAGGACATCAACCGCAGCGAAGTGGAGGAAGGAGTGTTTCTGGCGTTTGGAAAGAGGTGAGAGTTGACAGTTGACAGTTGACAGGGCTGACGCGATGCTGGCCACATGGGGGCATGGCCGGAGGGATTAGGCGTAGGCATGCATGCCGCCGAGGAGGTAGTTGACGCCGAAGTAGGTCATGAGGATGGCGAGGAAGGCCAGGGTCATGTAGAGGTGGTAGAGGAGGGGAGAGGAGTGGGGATTGAGGGGGGAGAAGGTGCGATGGGCGGGAACGGCGTAGATCATGAAGGTGATGAGCGCCCAGGTCTCCTTGGGATCCCACGACCAGTAGGTGCCCCATGAGATGTTGGCCCAGATGGCTCCGATGAAGATGCCGATGCCCAGGAAGGTGAGGGCAGGGAAGAGCATGAGCTGGGAGAGCAGGTGTATCTCCTGACGTTTTCGGGGCATGAAGAGGGCGGTGAGCGAGCTGATGAAGGTGAGGGAGAGGAGGGCGTAGGCCATCATGATGACGGAGACGTGGAGGGTGAGGAGGGGTGAGTTGAGCACGGGCATGAGGTGGGTCATCTGAGGATCCATCTGGGAGATGTGGCTGACCAGGAGGAAGATGACGGCCTGAAGGATGCCGAGGGCTGCGAGGAATCGTGAGCGCCGATAGAGGAAGATGGAGAGCAGGGCGACGAGCCACCCGAGGACGAGCATGGTTTCGTAGCCGTTGCTGAGGGGGAAGTGGCCTGTGATGATCCATCGGAGGGGGATGCCGAGCAGGATGGCTGTCAAGGGATGGCTGTTGTAGAGGCGTTCGGCGCGGACTTGAAGGGGTGTGGGTAAAGATTGCTGTCCGAAGGTCTGCTGGTATTGGAGCATCTTGTCGAGATAGGCGTTGGCGAGGTCGTATCGCCCGGCCTGGATTTCGCCATTGAGCAGGGTGAAGACGTCGCGTATGTATTTCTGATGTTCTTCGTCCATCGTGTCGGGCAGGGTAGAGGTGGGTGCATACCAGGTGATTTTACCTTGGTCGGCGTAGGGGAAGAGCTTGAGTGGGGTGCCCTGATGGAGTTGCTGGATGAGCATCCGTTTCTCTTCCATCTTCATCGGCTTGGAGTCTTGCTTCAGGGGCTCTTGGATCCAGTCGTCGTAGAAGAAGATGAAGCCTGTGAGCACTTGCTCGGCTGTGAAGTCCTGATATTGGCGCTTGCCGTAGAGCTTCTTGGTGAAGTCGAGGGCGTAGGTCTGCATGGGGCAGACTCTTTCGTTGTAGACGACGAAGAGCTGGCCAAAGCGGTCGGCTGTCTCGGCGGGGAGTGTGCGCGGGGTTGCGTTGGCCATGCCGCATGCGGAACAGAGGAGGACGAGGATGGAGAGGCGTCGCAAGAGTTGTCGATAGGCTCCCCGTGGGTCGATGAGCATCCAGATGAGGGAGATGAAGAGCAGGGCATAGCCAGAATAGGTGACGGGAATGCCCCAAGGGTCGCTGTTCAGAGAAAGGACACTGCCCTGCATGTCCTCGTCGTAGTTGTTCTGATAGAGACGGATGCCCTTGTGGTTGGCTATCTGGTTCATGGAGATGGTGAAGGGCTGCTGGTCTATCAGCACATGGGAAATGTAGTCGGCAGGGGCTTGAGTGCCCTCATGATAGAGAATCTCGAACGCTTGGAGGCTGATGGTGAAGGGAAGTTGGTGCTCCTGGAGGTCGGGCGTCAGGTAGTGGGTGGCGACCTGTCCTTTGCGCAAGAGGACGATGCCTCGCTCTGCCGTGAGATGGGTCAGCAGCGCTCCTGCCAAGATGACGACAAACGACAGATGGAGCGCCACCACAGAGGGACGGCGCACCTTCCGCTTGATGAAATAGAAGATGGCAAAGCCCGTGAGCAGTGCCCACAGGGCTGAGAACCACCAGGCACTATAGATGTGGTCGGAGACGTATGAGGTGCCTTGTTTTTTCTCAATCATTGTGGCGACTGCCATGACGGCAATCACCACGATGTAAAGTATTGTTACGGTTTTCTTCATTAAATGGATTCCAAGAACTTGACGATGGCGTCACGTTCGTCCTTCTCTAAATAAAAGAATTTCTCTGTGGCTTTGTAGGCATCCGATTCCTTCGAATAGCCATGCCACATGATGGCCTCCAACACGGTGCGGGCACGGCAGTCGTGCAGGCGGTCGTCGGAACCAGTCAGCTGACGGGAGAGTCCGCGTCCCCACAACGGTGTGGTGCGACACCATCCTGTGCGGATGTCGTTCTTCATGAAGAGGCGATGCTGCACCATGTCGGTGTAAGGCCAGATGGTCTGGTTGGGATATTTGGGCAGGATGTCGGAAGCGTTCTTGCCAATGCTCTGGGCATAGGCCTTGATGCTGGCATCTACCCACATGTCGTCAGAGCCAGTCTTCCACGAAGGACGATGGCACTGGGCACAACCTATCTGCGAGAAGAGCTCCTTGCCACGCTGCACCTGAGCGTCGTCCAGATTGCGGGCTGCAGGCACGGCCAGTCCACGATGCCAAACCATGAACTGATAGTATTGCTTGTCGCTCATCTCTTCCTGACCATTGTAAGGCGCTCCGTTGAAGAGATACTTGTCGAAGGTTTCTTTCTTGGCAATCGACGAGCAGCTCAGAATCTCGTTCACACGGGCAGCGATGCCCTCGTCGGTGCCGTCGGCATAGTAAGGATGCAGGATGCTCGACTCCGATGCTCCATGCTCCTTGATGTATCGGATGACCTCCGCATCCTCGCTCTGAGCCTTTGCCCAGGCTGGGGTGGTGTAGAGCCAGTGTCGGTCGGAACGCGTCACGTTGGTGATGTTCCAAATGGCATTGGCGCCAGCTCCATCCTGCAACGTGCCACGGGTCATGGCGTAGGTGAAACGCTTCAGCGGGCCATGCTGACCCTTGCGGAATGTGCCCGTGTCATTATATCCTGCTGAATAGTAAGCAGAAGACTTGAATGCGCCAGCCTCCTTGTCCCACATGGCAGGGTTCAGCTCCACGTATGGGGACTCAGCCAACCACTGCGCTTCGATGTCCTCGTCGCTGAGCGCATCGAGCAGGCCTGTGCCATAGATGCCAATGGTCGATTCCAGACGTACCTCGTAGTTGGTGGGCTTGGGATTGGTGTTGAAAGCCGTCGGAGGAATCGTCACCTCTGGATAGATCAGCGAATACTGCTCGCCATCCTTGAACTGCATGGGCAGACCGCTCTCCATGGCTGTGACGTTCTTCCACTCGATGGAAATCTGATTCTCGTCGATGGGAGCCTTGAAGGGCGACATGGCCTGTGTCTGAGGCATGCCCGTCACCTCGGTGATGTAGCCATTGGTGTCAGGATGATAGATGACCAGCAGATAGCCGTTTCCAATCTGATTGGCACGATATTCTGTCTGGCGCTTGCCATGTCCGTAGCTGGGATGACAGGCAATGCAACTGTTGCGCACCCAGGCGGGACCCAATCCCTTGCGAGGCTCCTGCTCGAAGGTGTAGAGCTTCTCGAAGAAGCCTTCACCAATGACAAATTCATCCTCCATGCCCGTGATGTTGGTCACGGCAGGAGTCGGAGCAGAATAACTGGCTTTTTCTGTCGTACCCAGCGCTCCGCCAGGATACCATTCTTCGGCAGTGAAATTGCCCGTAGCCTTGCCAAACGCCTGTTCCTCGGGTGTCAGTTCACCCATTCCGTTGGCATTGTCATCATTATCGGAACATGCCGTCAGCACGATGGCTGACAGCATTCCGATACATGTGAATCTTGTTAGTTTCGATACGTTCATCATAACATATTGGTTATTGATTATTCTTCATTTAGAGCCAATGCCGTTCTTACTCTTCTTCCGTGGTGGAATCCCAGTTGTCTGGGTCGTCGAAGTCCTTGCCCCAAACAATGCTGCAATACTTCACGAACGGAGCTGGCATATTGCTGATGCTCTCGATGGCGCTGACATAGTCGCCCTCGACGGCCGTGTTCACCTTCTCGCTCTTCACGCTGGCAAAGAAAGTGTGGAAACTGTACTTGTTGGCAGTCTTGTCGGTAGAACCCAACCACACGTTGCGGATGCTGCGGATGTTGTCGCGGAAGTCAGCAATGGAGTTGTAGCTGTAAGGTGACTCCACGTAGGCAATGTCGCCAGCAGAGAAAGGATTGGTAATTTTGGTTGAGCTCACCTCGTTGCAGATGGCCACGCATGAACCATCGTCGTCGCTCAACACCTGGGCAATGGCTGACTTCAAGGTTGGGAAGGAGCTCTTGCCACCACTGATTCCAGCCTTGGCCAGATTCTCACCATACGACAGACCGCTGTTGGTCTTGTAGGGAAGGTCTGCATCCTTGACTACAGCCACACGATTGGCATTGGCAGAGGTCTCGCCTTCCCAAGCCACCTGCAACTGGAAGCAACGTTGTTTCAGCAGGGCACAGATGGTCTGAGCGTATGCCAATTCCTGAGCGCCTGTGATGCCCTCGAAGTTGGTGTAAGTGTCGTTGCCCTGCAATTCAGCCACCTTGCGGTTCTGTCCATTGCGGAACAAGATGAACTCCAAAGCATGGAAACCTAAGATGGTGGCATCCTCCAACATCTCGTCGTTCATGCCATTATTGAAATAGTTGAGCAGCAGGCTACGGTTCAGAGGCCAAGAGTCGATGGTTGGGTCGATGTCGAAGTCAGAAGCGGCTCCCATCAGGAAAGCCTCAGAGCGTTCCCAGTTCAGACGGGCTTGCTTGAAGTCTGCACAGGCCTTGTCGATTTGTGTCTGCGTTATATTATTGACTGTCAGCCCATTCAATGTGCTCTCCAAATCCTCCACATCATCAGCCAATTGTGTATAGGTCGGAACAATCACGTTGCTCACCAATGTCTCCAACACTTTGCGAAGATAAGCCTCTTGTTCTTCACTCAGTTTAGAGGTGGCGATGGTCGTGTTGGCATCTTCCAACTGACTGATCAGGCTCAAGCAGTCGTCGATGGCTTGCTGACCAAATTGACGATTGCTGTAGTTGGCATCGGTGGTGTTCGAAGGATAGTTGTCCTGATCGACCTGTGGAGCCGTTGTGATGATGTTGAACTGGTTGTCATCATTATCATTGTTGTTGTCACTGTCGCTGCAGGCAGTGAAGGCGAGTCCCATCATGAGGACTGCCATTGAATAAAAAATCTTTTTCATTGTTCTTATTATATTAATGTATATTGATGATAGATTTCTTAACTCTCAATTATAAGAAGAATCCCTCGTAGGCTACGCCGATATTCACAGAAGGCTCGTTATTGTATAGGCTCTTCAGGAATCGCTTGGAGTACTCTCCTTTGACGACAATCTGGCGAATGGGGCGATAATTGACACCTACAGCCATACGCTGCACGGCTGTATAGTCATAGCTTACACCGTTCGTTTTGCTTGCGTAGGGATTATAGGTCTCATAACGGCCAAACAAAAACAGACGCTGTCCCTGCTGGCGTAAGCTCTGAATCTGTGAGAAGATATCGTAGCCAGCCTCAATGCCGACAGCATAGGCATGACTGCTGACGAAGGCAGAGTGCTTGTAGGGCGATTTGGAATTGAGGCGGTTGTACATATATTTCAACTCAGCAGCGTCGCCCAAGTAACCATAATCGGCCTGTCCGCGAACAATCCAGTTGTGGGCATCGTAGGTGAAGTCGATGCTGCCAATCGCCACCGCTCCGTGGTAGGTGGCACCTGTTCCGTTGGCATCGTTGGGATAGGTGTTCCCAATGCTGTGGCCATAGTAGCCACTCAAGCCGATGCGCATACCAGGAATCGAGTAATTGTCGATGCGTAAAGCTGTGGCATATTTGTTGGCCACATCAAACTCCAGCGATGACTTATGCCCTTTGTGAATCCAGCCCGTGTTGGTGAATTGGTCTGCATTCAGGCCAGCCAAGAACTGAGCCTCGTAACGGAAATCGCCATGACGTCCCCAGAAGGAAATACCTGTCTGATGCCAAGTGCTGGGCATGATGGTGTTTTCGCCCTCTGGACGATAGACGGTGAAGTAGTGAGTGGGTTCGTGGTGGGCATTGTTCAAACCAATCGGCACCACGATATGTCCAGCGCGGATGTTGGCCCAGCGGGCAAACGACTTCTGAATCCAGAACTGTTCCAACTCCACTTCGCCACCTTTCTCCGTCTCCTGTTCCCATTCGCCACCTTCCTCATCTTCCTTCTCGTATGCGATGCCCGCACCTCCGTGTTCAAATTCGATCTCTGTTCCTACACTCCATCCTTGGCCGAAGTCATACCCAAGATAGATGACTGCATGTGGAATGTCGAAACGTCCATGACTGGGGTCATTCTTGTGTTCCTCGGGCTGACTGTAGCGACTAACGTGGTCACTATAAAAGTTACGGGTAAAGTTGGCCTCTCCATATCCTCCCACACTGAGACGGGATACTTTTTTCGTCTGATGCGTGCTGTCAGCGCTGTTTTCCTGCGCATGGCCTGTCAGACACAACGCTAAAATAAATAATGTGTATAATACTTTTTTCATTTCTGAATAACTTAAATTACAATTCGGGTGCAAAGGTACGGCAATTTCCCCAATGCGGCAATACCTAAAAATAATGAAACTGCACGTTTGCCCTTGTTTGTTTCAAGCAAAATGAGTAACTTTGCACCATCATTTGAATAAGGTATCACGAAAAAATAAGGTATCAGAAAGATGAAGAACTTAAAGATGTACGAATCCAGCGACAAGATGATAACGCTGATCAGGGACAACTACAGTGTGCTACAGGCATTAGGTTCGTTTGGCATCAATCTCGGCTTTGGCGACATGACCGTCAGCGAGACATGCCGACTGAATGGTGTGGACACCTACACCTTCCTTGCTGTGGTGAACTTCACCATCAATGATTATGCCCACTTCGAGGACGACGAGCAAATCAGTGTGCCTACCTTGTTGCACTATCTGAAGGCCAGCCACACCTACTACCTCGATTTCCAACTTCCCTTCATCCGTCGTGAATTGGAAGAGAGCATCAGTGAGGGTGATCCGCTTGGCAGGCTTATCATGAAGTTCTACGACGAATATGCACAGGAAATTCGCCGTCACATGAAGTACGAGGAAAAGACGCTCTTCCCGTACGTGGAATCACTTCTTGCAGGACGTCCTCTGAACAACTACAACGTCGATACCTTCTCCAAGCACCACGAACAGACCGACAAGAAGTTGCGCGAACTCAAGCTCATGGTGATTAAGTATCTGCCAGCTGACGCTCACCACAACAACAAACTGACGGCAACTCTCTACGACATTTACAACAATGAGGAGTGGCTACGCCAGCATGCCGAGGTGGAAGACCATATCTTCACTCCAGCCATCAAACGCTTGGAAAGGCAGACCCAACAGGACGATGTCTCAAAGAACATCTCAGAGATGGTCTTCAAAGCTGGTCAGGACAACAGCGAAGCCCTCTCCGACCGTGAGAGGGAGGTCATCATTGGCGTGGTGCAAGGTCTGCTCAACAAAGAGATTGCCGACCGCCTCTGCATCTCAGTCAACACCGTCATCACTCATCGTCGCAATATCGCCCGCAAACTCCAAATCCATTCCCCAGCCGGCCTCACCATCTATGCCATCGTCAATGGTCTCGTTGACATTTCAAGCGTGAAGTTGTAAATCAGTTATTGTCCAATAAAAGGAGTTCACATTATTAATACAATTGGGCCGGTACCCCCAAGGCGTTGAGCCAGTAGCTCAAGGGCGACGAGCCGGTAGCTCAATGGCGTTGAGGCGGAGGCTCGTTCATCAAGGGGCAGGAAACGCAGTATCGTCGTCCAACACGGGCCAGCCGTCTTTGTCGAAATGCATCTTGCGGAGGAATATCTTGGCTTGGCCATTGCGGGCTTTTTCGTAGGCGTGGGAGAGGAAGTACCATTGGCCATCAAATTGATAGGCGGAGTTGTGGCCTGCACCAAAGAACTCGGCATTGGGGCCGATGAGGGTGTCGCCTCCTCCTTTGGTCATGGGCTGTCCCTTGCTGTCGATGTAGGGCCCCGTCACTTTCTTGCTTCTGCCGACGACTGTGCGATAGGTGCTGCGCTCACCTCGACAGCAGTAGTCGAAGCTGACGAAAAGATAGTAGTATTTGCCGTTCTTGATGATGAATGGGGCTTCGACTGCATTGTCACCTGCCTCGATGGTGTCGTTACCCTCAATAGTGTAGTGCTCGATGTTGTCAATCTCTGCAAGGGTGACCTTCCTGCCCACGCGGCGTGAGATGGTTTGGGGCTTACCGTCAAGCGTCTTGAAATCTTTTTTCAGACGGACAATCTGGATGCCGTCCCAGAAGGAACCGAAGGTGAGCCAAGGGGTTCCTTTCTCGTCGACGATGAGGTTGGGGTCGATGCAGTTGTAGGGATCAACGTGTTGGTGAGAGACCATCACACAGCCTTGGTCTTCCCACTTGAAGAGGGGAGATGTGGGGTCGAGCGTCTGGTTGGTGGCCAGTCCGATGGCTGATCCGTTCTTTCCAAAGGTGGAGCAGGAATAGTACAGGAGCCACTGACCGTTGTGATGGCTGATGTCGGGTGCCCAGGTGTGACCACGATAGCCACGAATGGAGTCGGTGGCCCACTGAGGAATGGGGTTGAGCACGGAACGTTCTGGTTGCCAGGTCTTCATGTCGGCAGAAGAAATACATCCGACCCCCATGCCTGTTGAGAAGATGTAGTAACGTCCATTTTCACCACGAGCCATGACTGGATCATGTACATCGGGGTGTTCTGCGTCGAACCAGCGGACGAAGTTTTTCTGGATTTGCTCGCTTTCTTGAGCAAAAGTGGAGAGTGTAAGTGTTGCTAAAGCAAATGTGAGTAATAGTTTCATTGTTAATTAGTTGTTAGTTATTATTTTAATTAGTTTTTAATGAATTGCAGAACGGCCCAGTTATTTTTCTCGTAGGTGGCCTGGAGGGTGAGGTGGTGGGCTTCTGCCACGTGGGTCATCTCAGGCACATCGTCAGTGAAGAAGCCTGAGAGGATGAGGGTGCCGTGTGGAAGCAGGTGCTGCACGTAGGTGGGCATATCGGCTGTGAGGATATTTTTGTGGATGTTGGCCACGATGGTGTGGAATGTCCCTTCGATGGCTGATGCGTCGCCTAATTTCACGCATACATTATTAATATGATTGAGGAGCACGTTCTCTTGCGCGTTCTCCACGCTGAACTCGTCGATGTCGATGGCCACAACTTCTTCTGCACCTCGCATGGCCATTGCGATGGCCAGCACTCCTGTGCCTGTGCCCATGTCGAGCACACGCTGATGGGTGAAGTCCTGCTGCAGCAGCTGGGATGTGATTTGGTAGGTGGTTTCGTGCGAACCTGAGCCGAACGCCATGCGAGGATGGAGGCGGATGCCAAATTCTCGTTCGAGGATGGGGTCGAAGCCGTTCTGCTCCCACGCTTCATTCCAATCTTTGTTCTCCAAGGTGTGGAGCGTGTAGGTGAAATGGACATCTGGGAGGAAAATGTTTGACAGGGTGTCCTTGAGGCTTTCCTCGTCGAATTGCTCTTCAGGAATGTAGGCCTTGACGCCCGTGTCTGTCATCTCGAAGGAGTCGAAACCGATGTCGCCCAACATGGCAGTCAGCACATCGCTGGCCATTTCTGAATAGGGCGTGATGGTTATGTCTGTGTAGATGTATTGCATTTAGTCTTCTTTAATGGTCAAGTCCATGAGGTCTTGGTAGTCGCCTTGAAACACGTTGATGTCGACATTCCCCTTGATGCCATCCACTTGTCCCACATCGGTGTGTTGCCAGAAAGCCCATTCACCTTGGTACTCGAGCGAATCGACGTAGTAATGGGCTATCCAATAGGGGTATTGGTTAAATTCGGGCGTGTTCAGATAGGTGGTGCGGAACTTATAGCCCGTGTAGAGGATGGGCTTGACGCCATAATGCTTCTCCACAATCTTCATCCAACTGAGCACCTCACGTTGCAGTTGTTCTGGCGTTTGGTTGCCCAGTTCTTCCACGTCGAGCACAGGGGGGAGGTCTTTCTCCTCCAACTGCACCATCTTGCAGAAAAACTTTGCCTGTGCCTTGCCTGATGTGAAGGGACTGAAATAGTGGTAGGCTCCTCTGACAATGTCATTCTTGCGTGCATTATGGAAATTCTGATTGAAGTTCTCGTCCCAGATGTCTGTGCCTTGCGTGGCTTTCACGAAGACAAACGAGACGGGAGAGCCTTGAATGTCAGCGTTGCGCAACTTGTCCCAATCGATTTCGCCTTGATAGTGGGAAATGTCGAGTCCTCTCACAAGTCCTTTGGGATAGGTCACGTTGCCGTAGAGGGCTTTCCATCGGAAAGAGTAGGGCCCCACGAAGGTCTTGTAGAAGAAGGCGATGTAGATGGCCACGATCACTCCAAAAGCTATCCACAGGATATAGGAAGGCACACGGCGGAAAGAAAACCGTCGTGTGCCCTTCTTTTTTTTAGTAGATTTGCGCTTTGTCGTTTTACGTTTTGTCGCGGTCATCTGTTCAGATGTGCTTACTTGGCCTGCTCCAGCTGGAGGGTCTTCGTGGTTTGGTCGCACACTTCAGATGGACCCCAGTACTGGATTGGACCTGGATAAACGTATGCAGTCTCCTTAGCCCACTGAGCACGACGCTCAGCGAAGAACTTGAATGGAGCGCCATCCAGTTCAACGAGAGCCTTGCGAATCACGGGCTTCATCTTGCCGTTACGCTTCTCGAGGTTCATCATCATCGTGATTGGCACACCGCCTGCAACCCATTCGGAAGCTGGTGCTGTGGTGTTCTTGATGACAGACATGTAACCTGTCTTTCCGTTGGCAATGAGGCGAGATGCATTGTAGCCGAGTGAGTAGCAGTAGTCAGCATCGTAATTGGATGGAGCGGCGCAACGACCCTCGTATCCGAAGAAGTGGTGCTGAGTGCCGAACTTACCCACGAACTTACCCTGATGCTTCCAGATGGCGAGTTTGTCAGCCACCATGCGGGAGAGGAGTTTCTCTGTCTCGATGAGCGATACCTGTACGTTGCCGTGTGGATCGCGGTCGAGAGCCAACTGAGCAGCCACATCGGCTGGGAGTGACTTGAACACAGCGAGGTTGTCCTTGGAAAGGTGACCACGCACAAACGTGAGTTGCTCGTTGGCGCTGCTGATGTTCTGTGCCTCTGGCAGAGCGAGGATGTCGTTGAGTTCGGCAATGAGCTTCTTGATGGCAGGGATGAACTCGATGATGCCTTCAGGAATGAGCACTGTACCAAAGTTGTTGCCTTCAGCAGCACGTGCAGCCACAGCTTCAGCGATGTAAGTCACTACGTCGTCGAGCGACATGGCCTTGGCTTCCACTTCCTCTGAAATGAGGCAGATGTTAGGCTGGCACTGAAGAGCGCACTCCAGGGCGATATGAGAGGCTGAGCGACCCATCAACTTGATGAAGTGCCAGTACTTGCGAGAAGAGTTACAGTCGCGCTGAATATTACCAATCATCTCTGAGTAAGTCTTACAAGCTGTGTCGAATCCGAAAGACGTCTCAATCTGGTCATTCTTCAAGTCACCGTCGATAGTCTTAGGACAGCCAATCACCTGCACACCGTACTTCTTGGCGGCGTAGTACTCGGCGAGCACACAGGCGTTGGTGTTGGAGTCGTCGCCACCAATGATGACAAGTGCCTTGATGCCGAGCTCACGAAGAATCTGGATGCCCTTCTCAAACTGGTCTTCCTCTTCCAGCTTGGTACGGCCAGAACCGATGATGTCGAAGCCACCCGTGTTGCGATACTGATCCATCAGTTCAGGAGTGATCTCCATGTACTTGTGGTCAACAAGACCGCCAGGACCAAGAATGAAGCCATAGAGCTTGTTGGCAGGATTGAGAGACTTCACACCATCGAACAGGCCGGAAATCACGTTGTGACCACCAGGAGCCTGACCACCAGAGAGGATGATACCCACGTTGAAGGGTTCGAGAGTAACGGGCTCGCCTGGTTCGAAAGTGATGACAGGCATGCCGTAAGTGTTGGGGAACAGTTCCTTAATTTCAGCCTGATTGCCTACAGACTGAGTGGCGGCACCTTCAACAGCCTTCACTGGACCTTGAAGTGCCTTTGGAAGCTTGGGCTGATAAGCAGCACGAGCCTTCTGAAGATTTGAAATTGCCATAATATTTATGTTTTAGTTTTTAGAGAGTATTTTATAATTGTAGTATTTCTGTAGTGATTCACGAGCAGCCTCAATGTAGGTGAGTGCTTCTTTGCACTTGTCTGTCACATACTGCCAGTCGCCTTCCTTCACCTTGTCGGATGGGAAGAGCTTGGAGCCCATGCCTACACAGAATACGCCAGCCTTGAACCAAGAGGCGAGGTTCTCTTCTGTAGGAGCCACACCACCAGTGACCATCATCTTTGACCAAGGCATTGGTGCCATGAGATCCTTCACCATCGCAGGGCCATACACATCGCCTGGGAATAGCTTAGTGAGGTCGCAACCTGCTTCCTGTGCAGCACCCACTTCACTCACTGAACCACAGCCTGGGCAGTATGGAACGAGACGACGATTGCAAATCTTGGCCACTTCTGGGTTGAAGAGAGGACCTACCACGAAGCAAGCACCCATCTGGATGTAGAGCGCTGCCGTTGGAGCATCCACCACAGAACCCACGCCCAAAGCCAACTCAGGACATTCTGTGGCTGCGAACTTCACACACTCAGCAAACACTTCATGAGCAAAATCACCACGATTCGTGAACTCGAAGGCACGAACACCGCCTTCATAACAAGCCTTAATGACATTCTTTGCCACCTCGGCATCTTTGTGGTAGAACACAGGCACCATACCTGTGGCACCAATCTTGACCATGACGGCCAGCTTATCAAATTTTGCCATAATATAACCTTGATGCTAATTAATATCTTAACTCTAAGTTCTCATCTCGAAACGATTATCTCTGCACTCGTCCATTGGCGTTGCCACCAGCCAGTGCTTCCACTTCTGCAATGGACACATGATTGAAGTCGCCAGGAATGGTGTGCTTCAGGGCTGATGCGGCCACCGCAAACTCCAGAGCCTCGCCCTGTGTGGGTTTAGTCAGCAAGCCATGAATGAGACCTCCAGAGAACGAGTCGCCACCACCCACGCGGTCAATGATGGGGTTGATGTCGTAACGTTTGCTCTGATAGAACTCCTTGCCATCGTAGATGAGTGCCTTCCATCCATTGTGAGTGGCTGAGAAACTTTCGCGCAGAGTCGATACTACATACTTGAAGCCAAACTCTTTGGCCATTGCCTTGAAAATGCCTTCGTAACCTGAAGCATCCGTCACACCAGCCTCCACATCGGCATCGGGTTTGAAGCCAAGACACAATTCAGCATCCTCTTCGTTGCCGATGCACACATCCACATACTGCATGAGCGGACGCATGATGGAGATGGCCTTCTCACTGGTCCAAAGCTTCTTGCGGAAATTGAGGTCACATGACACCGTCACACCATGTTTCTTTGCAGAGATGCAAGCCTGACGCAGACATTCAGCAGAGGCGTCGCTGATAGCTGGTGTGATGCCAGACCAATGGAACCAGTCAGCACCTTCGAATATCTTGTCGAAATCAAAATCCTCTGGTTTAGCCTCAGCGATGGAAGAGTGGGCACGGTCGTAGATAACCTTCGAGGGACGCATGCTGGCACCTGTCTCAGCATAGTAGAGACCCACACGGTCGCCACCACGGGCGATGAAGTTGGTGTTGACGCCATATTTGCGCAGGGCGTTGACTGCAATCTGTCCGATTTCGTGTTTGGGCAATTTGCTCACGAACACGCTTTCGTGTCCAAAGTTTGCAAGACTGATGCCAACGTTAGCCTCGCCACCGCCTGGAATGATGTTGAACTTTTCTGCCTGTACAAAACGATAGTTTCCTTCAGGTGATAGGCGAAGCATGATTTCGCCCATTGTTACAATTTTTGCCATATTAATTGAGATAAAATGTATTTTTGTGTACAGTTGTATTTGAAATAATGTGCAAATGTAAATCTTTTTTGCGAGAAATACGTTCTTTTCTCCACAAAAAATATAGGTTCGGCGAAATTTTGACCCAATTAAATTTCCATGTGGCAAAAAAACGCTATCTTTATACGACTTTTTTGTCACCTTGTTGACACCTTGAAAGTTAGGTGCCATATTTCGGTATCCGAAAAACGCCTCCGACAATAAATCGGAAATGCGGGTCATTTCAGAGCCTCAACGAAGGCCTCAAGGTACTGCTGAAATTTTGCGGAATCTTTGTCTTTGATGTCGATATCCACATATCCATCTGAGAGGCTTAGGCGTATCTTCTGGACAGTCTTCCCTTGCAGTTCCGTAGGTGACACATGGCAGACGATGTAGATGCCAAGATTGTTGTTTACCGGTTTGGCTGACCACGCTCCTGGTTCTGTGATGGCATACGCAGTGTTTGGCGTTTCAACTATGCCATCATCTGTCTTGATCAACATCTTCTGTCCTTCCATGCAAGAAGCAACCGCATCAGTGAATATCCTATACTCCAGATAGTCCTTACCGTTCTCGTGGCGGAATCTGATGCGAGTCTGGTTCTTTGCAGTCGCTCCACCTTGATATATTTTGAGGTAGTCTGTAGTGACAACCTTTTCTCCCGTGAAGTCATCTGTCTTGACTTCCACATTTTGTGCGCTGGCTGTGATGGATAGAAGCACAAGTGCGATAGCTGCTGTTAGTTTCTTCATAATAGTGTTGTTTTAGTGGTTAATATTTAGTTTGGTTTCAATTTCTTCGATGCACACTTTGATATTGGAAATAGCCTTGTTCATCTCCGTGATTGCGGAGTTGAGGTCTGAGATTGTCTGTTGCAAGCCCTCAATCTGCTTGGCTGGTTCCTCATCAACGATGGAGCCTTCACCAGTCAGGAGAAAGGACTTGGAGATGCCGAACAACTCATGCCACTTTTCAGCCTGAACCTTACCGAATTTGTTGTAGCCAAGGAAGTACCTGTTTACTGAAGACTTTGTTGTGCCAATTTTTTCTGCAATATCTACCTGAGTCATCCCTTTCTTCTTAAAGAAGGCCTTGAGGGCGATTGGTATATCTATCGCATATTTATACTCGTTCGATGAGAACATATCGCCATCTCCGCTCAGCAGCCACTTTTCGGACACATAGGGAAAGGCCTTCGTGATAGCTTCCACCGATTCGGCTGGAATCGGACATATACCTCTTGCCTGGTTCTCCAGTATGCTTGTCCTTATGCCGCATCTGTTTGAGAAAGCGCGTAGTGAGAGACCCATTCGTTCTGCAAGTTGTCGGATCCTGTTGTTCATTTTCTTCTTTCTTCTTCAAGCTGTGCCTGTAGGTTTGCGATTAGTCTATCTTTCTCATGTATGGTGTCAGTAAGGATTGAGATTGTGTCTGTCATGCTCTTCAGTCGTTCCATGTCCTTGACGATGGAAGACTTTTCATCCATTTCGCCAATCCCGCGTATGAGCCAATCAAGGGACACTGATGGGTAAGCCTCTACCACCTTGAGCACTGCGTCAAGGGAGAGGGAACGTCTGCCGAGGAACTGATTGTTCAGCGTAACCTGGTCTATGCCAATTTTCTTGGCGAATGCAGACACGGATAACTTTTCGCTCTTTTGTATCCGTTTGATGTTTTCAAGCACGATTTCCTTCATGTTGTTTACGGATTTAGTTAAAATTTGTTATAATAAGTGCATTTGAACTCAAAATATTTGGTTATTAAGTTCAAATGAACTACTTTTGCACTACAATTTGATTTTCGCTACAAATTTACGGATTTTAAGCGAACCCACCAAAGGTTTTGGGAAAAAGTTTTGGTGGTTTATTGAAAAATCTTTTTGCGTAATGAAATATTATATGTTATTCAATTCTTCGTCCTCGTCTGGAAGCGTCCAGCAATAAGAGGCGCTATACCATTTAAACTATAATTGTTCATCATCGGCGAGGTGTCCGTGAGGTCATGAGTGCCGAATCTTGTGGGAGCACATTTCCTGCATATCCAAGTGCCAGCGGAGGGGATTCCAACCCATTGAAGGCCTTAAACCGATGACAGCCGAGAACAGAACGGCAGGGGGATGCCCCTTGTGGGACTGCCGAAAGGTGTCGCCAACATCCCCCATTCTTAGAACACATTGTTTAACTATATAACAGTCAAGATTATGAAACGGAACTTTTTGAAAGAATTACTCTGGGGAATCATCATCCTCGCAGTATGGTACGCAGCATTCTGTATCTGCGTGTAAGGAACAAGGGCAACCGGCCAAGGTACCCAAAAGACGCCGGGAAAGACCGGGGCACCGCTAAAGCCGCACGAATGGAACAATGCGGAATAGGAATAAGGGGAAGCGCAAGCAGAACCGAAGAGCCTGGGTGAGGGGCGGTTCGAGTCCGCCAGCGGTGACAAGGCAATTTAATGCAGAGTTCTTTGACAGTTTGGTACAATATTAGAAAAGAAGATTGAAATTCGTGAAGTAGCAGAGAGTCCCGCTGGGGACGTTGACCTGCGAACGGACGATAGAGTGACGGAACGCACGCTTACCGTGATGAGCGATTGGCGCCCAGCCACCGTGATGGCAGGGGGCTTTAGGGTGTGCGAGTGTCAAAGATAGGCCATGCCGCAAGCGCCTCAACTTGACGGGGTTGTACTTTATGCGGCGGTCAGCGTGCCCAGTGATGGGTAGGACATCGGAACACGCATGGCCACAAGTATATTTTCCTCTTTATTTTATTAGATGATTGGGATGCTCCCCGTCCGTGAGGATATGGGAGCTCCATGTGTTGTTTACTGTATATAATGTGGATTATCAATATGCAAAACTGAACTGATTTTCCTTAAGATTAGCCAAGGAGTCCTGCCTGTGAAGGTCGGACACTTTTTTTGTCAAACCTAATGAAAAGTGAATATGGCAGTAGTTAAGAACCGTCCCATCGTTGCAGTGCTGAGGGCGATGGAGGTTGGCGGCAAGGAGATTTACCCTCTTAATCAGAGGGACAGCCTCAACGCCGCGCAGGGATCAGCACTCAGGCTCGACAGAGCCAAAGGAAAGAAGTGGAGTGTTAAATCAGACGTGATGGACGGGATGCCCGTCGTCGTCGTCACAAGAATAGCTTGATAGACATGAACGAGAAAGTGAATCAGAAGGAGAGGCTCCTTGACAACATCCTGCTCTACTTTCAGGGCAAGACGTTCTCCCAGAGGGAAGCAGTGAAGATTGTTGGAGGTCTCGGCAAGCTCGCCACGCTGATAGCGTCTGGTGAGGTTGAAGCAGACAAGTCCTCAAGTGCGCCTAACACCAAATGGCGGCTGAAAGCTGACCAAGTGCTCAGGCACTGCAGGGCGATGAAGTGAGATGTGTTGAACGATACTTTGTTATTACCCTAATTGTTCGAGTTAAGGTGAAAATGCAATGATTTTCGGCTGTGCTTGTCTGCGAAGATGGGCACAGCACATTCTTGTAAGATCCATAGAAATATGTGTTTGAAGGGATAATATGTTTATTCATTCGTTGCCGCTCGCCTGTGAAGGTAGGCGGCACATTCTTAAATCGCTAAGTCTTTTTTTTATTGTCGTACTAATAGGATTTTTTTTACTCATAAAGCTTTTATTTGACATAATAATTTTTCACATCCCACCTGTGAAGGCCGGATGTGTTTTCTTACAAAAGTTACCAAAAGTTAAGGCGTAAAAATGGTGAAGTTATCGTTTGCATATCTTGTTAAAAATGAAGAAATTTGCAGTATCTTAATTAAAATAATTGTTCAACTAACAAAAAAAGTAAGATTATGAAAGAAGATTTAGATTCGATGAGGTCTATTCTCAACAAGCTCCAGCAGTTGCAGATGGCCGACAATTTCCAGCACGAAATTTATATCGAGGCATCATTCGACAGAGAGGATGGTGAAAGGTTCATCGAAGCAAGTTTCCGTTCCAACACAATGAAGGAAGATGCAGGAGACCAAACCTACGTCGATGTGTCATTCGGTGAGAGATTCCACAGGAGAGTCAACGAAGCTGAGTTCGAGAAGTTCAAGTATCTTCTCCTGAGCGACGTGAACGAAGTGGAAACCAAGCAAGAAACCAATGACTGTTAAACCAAACCGCAGAGAGTTATGAAGGATTCAAACAACAACAACCTTCGGCACTACGACGCTATGAGAAGCGTCCCGAAGGAAGCCCTCAAGCCCATCAGCGGTGGGCGGTTGTCGGGCATGAGCAACATTTCCCCTGTGTGGCGCATCAAGGCCATGACGCAGGAGTTCGGCCCGGTCGGGTTCGGATGGAAGTATGTAATCGTCAAGCAGTGGACGGAAGCCTACGGCGATCAGGTGAAAGCCTTCGTGCAGGTTGACCTTTACGTCAAGGAAAATGATGAGTGGAGCGAACCAATACCCGGTACTGGTGGAAGCTCGATGGTCGAGAAGGAGAGGTCAGGCATCCACGTCAACGACGAAGCCTACAAGATGGCTCTGACCGATGCCTTGAGCGTGGCGATGAAGTCACTCGGTGTAGCTGCTGACGTGTACTTCAACAACGACGGCGACTCCAAGTACAACCAGTACACACAGCCAGTCCCACCTATCGAGGAAGCGCTTGCCGCTCTTGACGAGGCGAAGAACAACGACGAGTACCAAGCCGTCTGGGTGAAGTACGCTGTGTGGTACGGACAGGAGGGAAGTGATTTCTACAAGAAAGCAATCGAAACAGTTAAAAGAATTTCGGCACAATGAAAGAACTTAAATTAGCAGCCAGTGGTGTCCTCTACGATGAGGGCACCCATAAATACTTCCTCAACGGGAAGGAGCTGAGAGGCATCACAAAGGTGATCGAGAACCAGCTGTTCCCCCATCAGTTCGACGGCATCCCCAAGGCTACGCTCGACAAGGCGGCAATGCTTGGTTCCGCCATCCACAAAGCCTGCCAGGTGTATGACGAGGTGAGAATAGACAACGGCACGTTCCCTCAGGTGGCTGTGTACGCCAAGCTGATGAAGCAACGACTCCCGGACGGTCGGGTGATTGCCAACGAGTATGTGGTCACGGACGGGGTGAACTTCGCTTCTCCCATCGACAAGGTTATTCAGATTGGAGACAATGAGGTGTTGATAGCGGATGTGAAGACCACCTACAGCCTCAACCACGACTATGTGAGTTGGCAGACATCAATCTATAAGGCTTGGTTCGAGCGCATGAACCCCGGAATCAATGTGCTTGGATTGATTGCCATCTGGCTCCCCAAGAACGGTGATCAGTTGTCCAAGGCTGACTTCTTATTTGTGGATGACAAGGGAGAGGAGGCGGTGAACGCCCTTCTCGAAGCCGAGGTGAGAGGTGAGCAGTATGTAGCCGTGACCTCAGTCGAGAAGAAGAAGGAAACGCACGTCATCCTCGCCAAGGATGCGATTGACCAGATGTGCGAGGCACGACGGTTGATGGAGCACTACAACGAAATCTATGAGCGTCTGAGGAACGAGGCGATGGAAGCAATGCTCAGGTATGGCGTGAAGAGCTTCGACGGCGGCAGGGTGAAGATGACGCTTGTGCAAGGAGGAACGACCATGCGGTTCGACTCCGCCAAGTTCAAGAAGGACAACCCCGAAGAGTATTCCAAGTACTTGAAGCCAAGCGTGACCAAGGACAGCATCCGCATCACCATCAGAGACGATGAATAGTAATAACCCCTAATTTCCAAAACATCATGAACAAAGTAATCCTTATCGGTAATGTCGGCTCAGATCCTGTAGTCAAGATGATGCCCGACAACGTGACCGCGGTGGCGCAAGTGAGATTGGCGACCACCAAGCGAGGTTACACCAAGCAGGACGGCACGCAAGTGCCCGACAAGACAACGTGGCACACCTGCATCTTCTGGCGCAAGCTGGCTGAGACAGTAGGGCAATACGTCCACAAGGGCGACCGTATCTGTGTCGAGGGCGAGTACGAGAGCCGTGAATACGCTGACAAGCAGAACCCGCAAGTGAAGCACACCGTGTACGAGGTGACGGTCAACGGCATGGAAATGCTGACACCGAAGAACCAGCAGGCGGCACCTGCACCTCAGGCTCCTCCTGCACCAGGCTACGGTCAGCAGTACCAGCAGGCACCGCAGTATCAGCCAGCACCACAGTACGCACCACCACCAGCACCGGCACCACAGCAGTACGCACCGCCTCAGCAGGGAACCATCCCCTTTCAGCAACAGCCTGCTGGTGCAGCACCTCAAGGAGCGCCTCAGCAAGGCTACGCACCACAGGACGGAAATTCTGATTTACCCTTTTAGTCGAGTGCGTCATGAAGCCGGTTCACACAGTCATCGAGAAGAGCCGTGACGGGAAAGTGACATGGGAGAAGCCAATCAGCCTTCTCATGTCACTTCTCCCTGCGGGGAAGTTCACCTTGACCATCAAGAAGCAAGCGAAGGACAGAAGCGTCAGCCAGAACGCGCTCATGTGGATGTGGTTCGCCTGCATCGCTGACGTGACTGGCAACACGAAAGAGGAAGTGCATGACGCCTACTGCTTCATGTTCCTGAGCCGTCCCGTGACAGTCGGGACGCGTTCGGGAATGATACCTCAAGGCACCAGCGGACTCAACACCGAGGAAATGAAGGAATTCCTCGACAAGGTTCAGGCTGACGCAGCCAACGAGTTAGGCATCACGCTTCCCGATCCAAACGACCAGAACTTCGAGGCGTTCATGTCGGAGTACATCAAGAAAATTTGAAACCCAATTAAATAAATTGTTAAACCACTAAAATTTTTCGAGTTATGAAACAGATTAAGTTTAGAATGACGGGCGTAGGCCCATTGATGTTGAACAATCCTCAGACAGCGAACCCCATGAACAAGTTCGCCAAGGCGTTGAAAACCCTCACAAGCAAGCGTCAGAAGACTGACGAGGACTATGAAGAGATATTCCATCTTCACTTCCTCGCAAGCTGCTATGTCAGTCCTGAAGGCAAGTACGTCATCCCTGCCAACATGATTGCAAGGAGCTTCGAGGAAGGTGCGAAGGAGAGAAAGCTGGGAGTCAAGTTCCGCCAGAGCGTGTTCGTCCGCCGTGACATGCTCCTCATCTTCGACCACAACGGGCTCTCTCCTGAAGAGCTGTGGAAGGATCACGCTGACAAGTATGTGGATATCCGTCAGGTTGGCGTGCAGAAGTCGCTTGTTCCAACATCGAGAATGATTGTTCCCGAATGGTCGCTTGAGGGTGAACTTGAGTTTGACGAGAACCAGCTCAACAAGTCGGAGGTTTGGACTGCCATGGTCGCTGCAGGTGAGCACAAGGGCATCGGAACCTACCGCAGCATCTACGGACGTTACGAGGTGGAAGAAATCAAGTAGGCGGCCACTGCCTTTAAGTGTGGGGCATGAGTGGGGTTCGACTCCCCACCATGCGCAAAGATTCAGTGGTGTTTGGTTGGGTTGGGTGGAGTATTGTTTGGTTTCGTGTAGTCTTGTGTAGCAGGGTCGGGTTAGGTATAGTCGAGAAACATCCTAATAGAGTTCGGTATAGTCAGGTAGTGTTCGGTGTGGTTTGTTGGAGTAAGGTAGTGTTCTGTTTGGCAAAGTAGAGTTTTGAAACATCCTAATGCGGCACTGTAATGCGCAGTTAAGTCGAGTGTGTCACAGTAAGGTGGAGCAAACTGGTGTTGAGCGCAGTTATGTACGGCATAGAATCATCCTAATTCAGCGTAGTTTAGCAAAGTCGAGTTTAGTGTTGTTTGGTGAGGTGGAGTGTAGTACAGTCCTGACACATCCGAATATGGTATTGTTCAGCAATGAATTGTAAGGTAAGGTGGAGCGGAGCACGGTGAAGTTTGGTTGAGTGTAGCGAAGATTGGTAATGTACTGTACTGTTTCGCCAAGACAAGTGAAGCGTAGTAAAGGAAAAATCCAAATTCAGTCCTGTGTGGTCTTGTTGAGTGAAGTTTGGTTGAGCGCAGTAAGGCTTACAGGAGCGTTGCTCAGTGTGGTTTAGCGGAGTAAGGCGGAGTTAAGTCGAGTAAAGTCAACACACATCTGAATAGAGCGGAGTCTTGTGTAGTGTTGTATAGAGAAGTGTAGTGAAGTGGTGCCTGGCGATGTTCAGTACTGTGAGGAAACATCCAAGCATGGTTCGGTTGGGTCGAGTGTGGTCCTGTATGGTTTTGCCAAGTGCAGCACGGTTAGGCGATGTACAGCGCAGAAACATCCATCTGAGGTTTGGCATGGCCAAGTTTGGTGAGGTTTTGTTATGCAATGCGAAGCGGGGTGTGCTAACGTATGGTATGGTCGAGAAACATCACAACTAAGTAGAGCGCAGTAGAGTGAGGTGGAGTTTGGTCTGCTTCAGTCCTGCTGAGTCAAGTGAAGCAGAGAAACATCGCAATGGAGTGAAGTCTGGTAAATTTGTTAAACCAAATATTGATAGAAACATGACAGTTCAAGAATGCGAGGAAATCGCAAAGAAGAAACAGCTGGTGCCGGACGACAAGTTCGACCACCACTACAAGAAGGCTCGCATTGACGACCTCGAGAGCAAGGCCCTGGTGTTCGCCAAGCAGACCGAGCTGAGTGAGAAGAGAAGACAGGAACGGCTGGAAATACCGTCCTCGATTTATTAGTATTAACTTTCAAATTTCAATTCACATGAATGCAAATCAAATTGACGTCAAGAAGGTGAAGATGAACGGCAACAGGCTGGACGCTTCATACTGGTATGACCAGAAGGAAATCAACGTGAAGGGCAAGGAACCTTTCCACGATGACCTCCGTAAGGCTATGAACGCCTTGAAACCATATTTCGTAGAAATCTGTGAGCAGTCAGAGGCCAAGGACATCGACTGGAACAACCTCGACGGCACAAAGACATCAGAGGCTTGCATCAAGTTCGGCGTGAGCGGCATCGCCATCAGCGGCAGCGGTTCGACCGAGAGCGTGGTCATCAGCGGCTTCAAGCTCCTGAAAACGAACAAGACGCTCTTCTTCACCACACCTCGCGTCATCATCTCCGAAGAGAACGATGACCGGTACGAGCGGTACGAGGACTTGAAGCAGCTGCTGCAGGTCATCTGCTTCGAGGCTGAGGACTACATCATCAACCACAAGTACAGCGAGTTCAAGCAACCTGAACTGCCATTCAAGGACGATGACGACGACCCGTACAGCGAGAACGAGTGACCGAAGCACGCTGAAGGTCGAGATGCACATCATCCGCAGCAAGACCGACTGGCGCATCCAGATGCTCGGGCAGAGGACTTTCAGGGTTGGCACGGGGAAGTACACCAAGACTTTCCCTGTCAACGTCAGCAAGGTCGTGGCCGCCATCAGGAAGATTCCTTCGCAACCCCGCTGGGATCCGGACGATAAGGCTTGGGTGTTCCCTGTGGTTCACCCAGCCTATCCGTCTGAGCGTCCGTCTGAGTGGTATGTGAGGGCATTGGCTGACTGGGCAGTGCAGAAGCATTGGGATGAGAACACGAGGACGTATGTGACGTATGCCGACAAGGTGAAGTGGAGGGAAGCTGACATGGAGGAGTTCGCTGACGACGTGGACAAGATGCTGCCGTTCGAGGGTGAGCACTACATGCTGCTGAATCCCTACCCCTATCAGCTTCTCGGTGTGCGCTACGCTCTCGACCACAAGCGCTGTATCTTTGGCGACCAGCAAGGTTTGGGGAAGCTCCAACCCTATTCAGAGCCCGTTTCAACCCCCTCTGGATTCAGAAAAATGGGCGACTTGAAGGTGGGTGACGCTCTTTTCGGTCGGGATGGTAACGTGTACCATGTTCAGGAGATTTTCGAGCATGGTGTGAAGGATGTGTACAAGGTTTACTTCAACGATGGCGCATGGACAAGAGCCGGTGGCGAACATCTCTGGAGCGTCCGTGATGTCAACATGAGGAGACGTGGCCAAGGATGGAAGACAATGACAACCGACGAAATTCTCGAAAGGGGATTGACGTGGAATATGTCACCATCGAGAACCGCCAGCGGTCGCAAGCCTACACTTCGTTGGGAGATACCGATGTGTGAACCTGTCAAGTATCAGGAAAAGATTTTTCTAATCCATCCCTACATTCTTGGCGTTCTCATAGGTGACGGATGCCTCAGCACAGGCGTTTCGGAATTTGCCTGTCCTGATGAAAAGTCGGATATAGCTGAAAGGGTTAGAGGATTGATTCCAGATGGTTACACTCTTGTTCGTCGAGAACGCGAATGTCCTCATTATGCGATACGCAAGCCAGATGGTGTGCGTTTCAATTATGTGTCGCAAGAAATTGCAAGAATAGGCCTCAACGTAACATCCTTACACAAGCATATCCCACACGAATACCTCTACAGCAGTGTTGAGCAGCGCAAGGAGTTGCTGTGCGGTCTCATGGACACAGATGGCTCATGTCCGAAAGGGAAGACTGCCCTCTCGTTCTGCACCATCAGTCCACAACTCAGCAAGGATGTGAGAGAGCTGGTTCTATCTCTCGGAGGTCAGGCTACCATCCATGAGTACGACCGTGCCGACGAAGGAAAACCAGTCGAGTACAGGGTGGCGATCCGACTCCCTTTCAACCCATTCCATACAAAGAAGAAGGCTGAGAGGTACGACGTGAAGCGAGGAAACTACAATTCACGCTACATTGAGAGGATTGAACCCGATGGAAGCGAACAGTCAAGGTGCATCCTTGTCGATGCTCCCGATCACCTGTATCTCACTCGTGACTACATCGTGACCCACAACACACTTCAAGCCATCTGCACAGTCGTCAAGGCTCACAACGAGGCTCAGCGGTACGGCGAAACATTTCCGGTCCTGGTCATCTGTCCGGTCGCATTGAAGATCAACTGGCAGAGAGAGTTCAAGAAGTTTGCTGGCATCGACTCCATCATCCTCGATGACAAGAACAAGGGCACATGGCACCTGTTCTACGAGCAGGGGATGTGCAATGTCTTCATCACCAACTACGAGAGTCTGAGGAAGTTCTTCGTGGTGAGGGTGAACGCCAGCGGACGGATGACCCAGAAGAGCATCGAGTATGACCGCCGCAAGGACATCTTCAGGTGCGTCATCATCGACGAGAGCCACAAGTGCAAGACATCCTCTACCCAGCAGAGCAAGTTCGTCGAGGGCATCTGTGCAGGGAAGCGCTGGGTGTTCGAGCTGACTGGAACCCCTGTAGTGAACAACAACACCGACCTCATCCAGCAGCTGAAGATCATGGGCAGGCTGAACGAGTTCGGGGGATTGCAGGGCTTCATGGGGCGCTACTGCGAGGGAGTGGACCAGTCGAGCAACGTGAAGGAGCTGAACCACCGTCTGTGGATGTCCTGCTTCTTCAGGAGGGAGAAGATGAAGGTGCTCACCCAACTACCGGAGAAGTCACGGCAGTACCTCATGGTGGACATATCGACCACCAAGGAGTACAGCGCAGCCGAGGAGGACATGGTGCAGTACCTCAGAACCTTCAAGCAGACATCCGAGGACGACATCAGGAGGAAGATGAAGGCGAGCATCATGGTGAAGATGGGACTGTTGAAGCAGATAAGTGCCAGGGGAAAAATCAAGCCGGTTGCCGATTTCATCCATGACATCATCGACGGAGGTGAGAAACTGATAGTCTTCGCCTATCTGAAGGAGGTCGTGGAGGAATTGAAGAAGCACTTCCCCAAGGCTGTGACCGTGACTGGATCTGACTCCGTGGAGCAGAAGCAGAAGGCGGTCGACGACTTCCAGACGAAACCATCCTGCAAGCTCATCATCCTCAACTACAAGAGTGGCGGAACGGGACTGACGCTCACGGCTGCATCGCGTGTGGCGTTCATCGAGTTCCCTTGGACTTACAGCGACTGCGAGCAGGCGGAAGACCGAGCTCACAGAAACGGCCAGAAGAACAACGTCAACTGCTACTACTTCCTCGGTAACGGCACGATTGACGAGTACATGTACAAGATTATTCAGACGAAGAAGAACATTGCCGACGGCGTGACTGGCACCACCACCAACATTCAGGAGATGGTGACGGACATGGCGCTGGAGGCTTTTGGAAACAAACTCTAAGAGTATGGCAAGCAAGAAAGCAATCAAGGTCGAGACCGTTCAGGACATCAAGCGTCTGGAGTGGGACTACAGCGAATCGCAGATACAGCACACTTGCAAGATGTGGTTCGATGCGACCTTCCCCGACATCGCCAATCTCCTGTTCGCAGCCGAGAACGGTGGCTACAGGACACCCAAGGCGGCGGCCATGGCGAAATACGAGGGCATGGTCAGCGGAGCGCCCGACCTCATCCTGTTCCCCACCAAGTACAACACTATGGCGCTGGGCATAGAGATGAAGCGTCCTCGGAAACCTGCCAACAAGCAGTTCGGCATCAAGGGTCGTGACGGCGGCACCCAAAGCGAAGACCAGAAGGCGTGGGAAGAGACCTGCAAGAACAATGGCGGTCAGTACAAGGTGTGCCGTGGCCTCATCGAGTTCATTGAAATCATCTGCGACCACTTCTGGTTCCCGTCGGGCGAGTTCATCACCGAAGCAATCAGAAGATATGACGAATGGAGGTGAGGGTATGAAGAAGAGTTTCATATTATTCTCAGACATCCTTCCTGCTGTCGAGACGTTGGACGATGCCGATGCTGGCGTATTGTTCAAGATGCTGCTTCGGTACAACGAGACTGGCGAAGAACCTTCTGATGTTCCCCGACTGCTCAAATTCCCCTTCAAATCGTTCATCGCTCAGATGAAGAGGAATGAGGAGAAATATGTTGCAATCAGCGAGAAGCGGAGGGAGGCGGCAAAGAAGAAATGGGATAAGTATCACGATGTGCAAGATTCTGCAAATGGATGCAAATGCATGCAAACGTCTGCAAACGCTGCATGTAAAGGTGATAGTGATAGTGATAGTGATAGTGAGGATATAAGTATCTTATCAGATACTATGAATCCTATATCTTCTTCTCCTATCGTCGAAGAAGAATTATTTAAAGAGGCTAACGCCTCTACGTCATCTCACGACGACGCCCCGCTCGTTCTGACACCTCCTGAAGAACCGAAAGGAAGGAAGAAAGACTATTCGCTGAACGTGATGAGCTTCTGGAACAACTCGGTCAAGGGTGCGAATGTCGCCATGCCCACCATAGCGAAGATGACTGACAGGAGAAAGGCGGTGGTGAATGCGAGGGTGAGCGAATACGGCATCAATAAAGTCTATCAGGCTA